>JAOZPY010000504.1 GCA_029932495.1 Desulfobacterales bacterium | reverse complement strand
CGCAGTCCCTGGGTGGAAACATCCCCCGGCTGGTTGGCGTTGATGCGGCGAAATTCCACGGGGTCAATGCCCGCTTTTTCCGCCAGCATGTCCATGGCGCATTCAATGGCAAAGGTTGCCTGGGGATTGCCGTATCCCCGCATGGCCTGGGAATAGGTATTGTTGGTGTAAACGCATTTGGCTTCGTAACGGACATTGGGAACGCGGTAAAGGGTGGTAATGGGCATCATCATCACCGAGGGAGTTGTGGCCCCCCACGAAGTATAGGCCCCGTTGTCCAGAATCATGGAGATATCCCGAAACAGCAGTTTGCCGTTTGCATCGCATCCCTGGGAAATGCGGGTGATCGTCGGCTGCCGGGTGGAAGTGGCGATAAATTCCTCTTCACGGTCAAATTCCACCTTTACCGGTCGGCGCGTATAGTAAGCCAGCAGGATGGAAATATATTCATAGGAATAGGTATCCAGCTTGCTGCCGAATCCCCCGCCAATGCAAGGCTTGATCACCCGGACACGCCGGTCCTTAAGCCCCATGGCTTTGAGGGCCGTCAAAAAATCCTTTTGGGCCAGGGAAGGGATCTGGGTATTGGAATAGATGGTCAGGTTGTTGGCCGGATCGAATTCGGAAAGTGCCCCGCTGGTGCCCATGCAGCAGTGGGTCACCCAGGTGGTGCTGAAACGGTCTTCAATCACGTAAGCCGCCTCTTTGCGGGCGGCCTCAACATCGCCGTAATGCAGTTTCCACGGCATTTTCAGCACATTGGATTTGTGCGCCTCGTGAACCAGGGGAGCGCCTTCTTTCATGGCTTCCTCAGGGTCAAAGACCCCGGGCAGTGGTTCATAAATCACTTCAATGCGTTTCAGGGCTTCAGCAGCAGTCTGAGGATCAACGGCCGCCACGGCTGCCACCTCATCACGGTAGGAGCACACTTTTCCCGCCTTCAATGGCCGGTTGTCTTTATAGACACCCATTTTGATTTCCGGGATATCCTCGCCGGTAATCACCGCGTGAACGCCGGCCAGTGCTTTGGCCCGGGAAGTGTCGATTTTAACGATGCGCGCATGGGCAAACTTGCTGTAAAGAATCTTGCCGTAGAGCATCCCGGGCGGTTTCAAATCCTGGATGTATTTGGCCCGACCCGTTGCTTTTTCAACGGCATCGATTTTCGGGATTCTTTTTCCAACGGAACACAAGTCTTGCATAATAAATTCTCCCTGTTACATTATCTCAAAGCCCGTCGCGAATCAGGCTTCTATGCTATTTTCACTGAGTACCTTTATTCACCGCGATCTGCGTCTTCATTCTTCCAGGCCACCACCTGGGGCTTATCTGTCTGATAATGCCCGCTGACGGACTTTATAGAGTCGATAATCTGCACGTAGCCGGTGCAGCGACAAAGATTACCGGCAATGGCATCTTTGATTTCTTCTTCGTTGGCATTGGGATTTTCATCCAGCAACGCTTTGGCCGACAGGATCATCCCCGGGGAACAGAAACCACACTGGATGCCGCCGTTTTCGACAAACGATTTTTGAAGGGGATGCAGCGTTCCATCATCGGATGCCAGCCCTTCAATGGTCACCAGCTGTTTGCCGTCGATTTCAGTGGCCAGGTACAGACATGAATTGACGGCCATCCCGTCGACAATGACCGTGCAGGCACCACATTCTCCGCTGCCGCACCCTTCCTTGGTACCGGTATAACCGAGTTCTTCGCGAATCAGATGCAGCAGTGTCCAGTGATCCTCAACGGTCATCGTCATTTTATTTCCATTAAACACAAACGACACTTCTCTTGCCATTTAAAATTCTCCTTTAAATCCTTATCACTCAAAATTCATGCTCTCCCCATTCCGCATTCCGACTTCCCACTTCTATTTGATCCTTTCCAGCGCCTTGAATCCCATCCGTTTAACCAGCACGGAAACCATCTCCCGCCGGTACCAGGCAACGCCCCGGATGCTGTCTCTGACTTTTGACTCTTGGCCGGCAATCCTGCCGGCTTCAGTCAGCGAGTTTTCGTCAACAGTTTTACCCACCAGGTATTTTTCGGCCTCCAAACACCGCAGGGGGGTCGGTGCCGCCACCCCGAGGCAAATGCGTGCCCCCGCACAGGTGGCCAGATCATCTTCAAGGTTCAACATGACACCAACGCCGAGCATGGGCAGTTCCATGGCCGCCCGCCGGCCGTACTTGATGTAGGCGCCGCCGGAATTGGCAGCCGGGGGAGGAACGACAATCTCGGTGAGGATCTCTCCGCGCTCCAGGTCACATTGGCCCGGCCCCAGGAAAAAACGCCGCAGCTCCACGGAACGCCGCCCCCTGGTCCCATAAATATTAATCTTGGAATCCAGGGCAATCAGCGGAATCGCACCGTCGGCCGAAGGAACCGCATTGACCAGATTGCCTCCGATAGTAGCGACGTTGCGAATCTGCACCGAACCGATGTTGCGAATGGCATCGTGAAGAATGGGATAGTTGAGCTGGACAATGGATGATTTTTCAATCTGCCGGTGGGTAACAAAGGCCCCGATAACAAGCTCTCCGGTTTCATGGTTCAAGAAGGGCGTTTCCTGCCCGAGAAGATGACGCAGCGAAATCAGGTAATCCGGTGCCAGTTTTTCTTCTTTGACCTTCACCAGAACATCGGTGCCCCCGGCGATATATTTGGCCCGGTCCCCGTAAGATTCGTGAAGGGACACCGCTTCATCCAGACTCTTGGGAATTAGATAAGTAAATTTTCTCATCTTTTTTCGTGCTTTCGTAATAAATTCATCTTTTGGGTTATCCGTTTTCAGCACAAAGCGGTTAAATATGTGCCAACTCGTGTCCATCCACGAATAGAGGATGGCGCAAAGCGGTTTCCAATTCATAAATGAGGATTTTTTTCGTCGGGCAAGGCCGCACAAGGGTTTGCGGCGAGACGTACTTTCAGTACGTCGCAGCCG
>JAOZPY010000503.1 GCA_029932495.1 Desulfobacterales bacterium | reverse complement strand
AACGCATATTGCGCTCAGTTTAGAGCAGGTTGCCCGAACTTTTTGAGAACTTACCGTTTTCGCTCTTTTGAAATCCTCGACATAGCCAACTATGCCCTGCTATCACAGGGACGGCTACGCCGTTGGTTTCAAAGTCGTTCAGGCCTTGCGCCGAACAAAATCTAGTATTTGTGAATGAACACACATTAACCTATATGCTGGGAAGATTGGAGATCAGAAAGCCAGGAGATGGGGCAAAACCCAAAGTCCATTGTTAAAACCTTGTTCAGCCGCCGGATGTTGGTGGCCTTTGCAATGGGCTTTTCATCCGGCCTTCCGCTGCTGATGACCATGGGGGTGCTGCAGGCCTGGATGAAGGAAAAAAACATCGACCTGACCTGGATCGGGATGATCACCCTGGTTCAAATCCCTTACACCTGGAAATTTGTATGGGCGCCGCTGGTGGACCGTTTTAGCCTGCCGTTTCTCGGCCGGCGGCGGGGATGGCTGCTGGTGGCACAACTGTTGTTGATTTTATCCATTATCAGCCTGGGCTATTCGGACCCGGTCAAACGAACGGCCCTGATGGTGACTGCAGCGGTATTGGTGGCCTTTTTCAGCGCCACCCAGGATATTGTCGTCGATGCCTATCGCCGGGAAGATCTGCCCGATGAAGAACTGGGCCTGGGATCTTCCATGTATATTTACGGCTATCGGCTGGGAATGCTGCTGGCCGGCGGCGGCGGCCTGATCATGGCCGATCACATGCCGTTTTCCAGGGTTTACCTGATCATGGCCGGCTGCATGCTGCCCGGCGTGCTGGTCACGCTGCTGACCCCGGAACCGGTGATCGATGCCGCGCCCCCCAAAAGCCTGAAAGAGGCTGTTTTCGAGCCGTTGGCCGATTACTTCACGCGCCCCAACGCCCTGTGGATTTTGGCCTTTATCCTGCTGTATAAAATCGGCGATACCATGGCCAGCGCCATTACCATGCCCTTTTACCTGGATATCGGTTTTTCAAAAACCGATATCGGCGCCGTGGTAAAAATATTTGGCACCGGGGCGACTCTGGCCGGGGCCCTGGCAGGCGGCATTATTCTGCTGGAGCTGGGAATCACCCGCAGCCTCTGGATTTTCGGCCTGCTTCAGGCTGTATCCACCGCCTGTTTCGCCGGGCTGGCGCGCATTGGCTACAGCCTACCGGCACTGGCCGGTGTGATCGCCTTTGAAAATTTAAGCAGTGGCATGGGAACCGCCGCCTTTGTAGCGTTTATGGCCAGCATCACCAACAAAAAATTCACCGCGACCCAGTATGCCCTGTTGACCAGCCTCATTGGCGTGCCCCGGGCGCTGGCGTCCTCGGTGACCGGATTGATGGCCAAACATATCGGCTGGGAAAATTTTTTTATCACCTGTGCCCTGGCGGCAATTCCGGGAATGCTGCTGCTGTTCAAGTCCGCCCCCTGGAATTCCACAGCCGGTGCAGCGGGGGCACAAATAAAGTAAAACGGAACCTCCCATGAATGAAAACCAACCAGACAAAATCGCCATCGAGCGTTTGGAAAAGTTGCAGTTGAAAAGACAGCAGATCCTTTCCCTGCCCCCTGAAAAGGCCTTGGACGCCATTTTGCAGGATTCCAACCCCCCCGCCCTGATACACTCGTTTCCCGAGCAGGATTTTTATTTTCTGATCCATGACATCGGACCGGAGGATTGTCTGCCGCTGCTCGCACTGGCATCCGACCGGCAATGGGATCACATGATGGACATGGAAGCCTGGCAAAAAGACCGCATGGATATCAAAGCGGTTTCCCGCTGGCTCGAACTGCTGCTGGAAGCCGACCCGCAACGCTTTATCCGCTGGGCGCTGAAACATCAACTGGAACTGGTCGAATTTTTCCTGGCTAAAAATATCGAAGTCCGCATCCGTGAACATGATCAGGACCCGTCGGAGTTCGGGGACGATTATTTTTCTCTGGACAATATCTACTTTATTAAATTTACTAAAAACTTGCCGACTTCGGAAACAGATGCGCTCGAGGCTGACCGGCGCAGGCAACTTGTCTCCAACCTGCTCCAGCGCTTGGCGGACACCGATCACCAAGTTTATCAGAAGATCCTGCTTGAAGCCACCCATCTGATTGCCGCTGAAACCGAAGAAGAATGCTACCACTGGCGCAATGTGCGCCTGGCTGAAAAAGGCTTTTTGCCTTTTGAAGAATCCATTGGCATCTACCAGCCGACAAAAATTTCCGATTTAAAAAAACAGGGCCCCAAATTCATTGCCCGCACCGCCGAGACACCTTCCATGATGCCGGTGCCGCTGTATCCCTTCCGGCTGCTCAGGGAAGACAATCATTTCACCCGGGCCCTGACCGCCATTGAGCCGGAAGGGGTGCTGTCCCACATTCAGGCTGAATTCGCCAGCTTGTGCAACCAGATCATCGTTGCCGATCACCAGACCATCCGGAACCGGGAAGAGCTGCGAAAAGTTGTCAATAAAGCCTGCGGCTATATCAGCATGGGAATCGAATGCCTGTCCGAAAACAGCTCCGACGTCGATCCCCGGCAAGCGGCGACCCTGCTGACCCGCTTTGCCGTGACACAGCTTTTCCGCTTGGGATTCGCAGAACCCTTGCAGCTCAAATGGCGGGTTGAAAACTGGCTTTCCGGCAGCTGGTTTGCCGGCAGGGGCCTGCGCCTGACCTTCTGGGGAGAACAGTGGCTGGGAGTGTTGGGGGGGCTGCTGCTTAAAAAACCGCTGTTCTATGACAACTATAAAACCGGCGTGCTGTACCGAGAATTTACTTGTCTTGAAGATGTGCAGGCCATGGCGGATATTTTTCAGCAGGTCAAGGCCGTGGATGACCTGCTGTCGCTGATCACCATTGCACTCGATCCACCTGCCGCCTATGGGTTTTTAACTTACAAGAACCTGCTGTTGACCCGCTGGGCCCAGCATTGTATGC
>JAOZPY010000502.1 GCA_029932495.1 Desulfobacterales bacterium | reverse complement strand
GATTGTGCCCGGAGCCATGCAGGGTAAACAGCGGATACATGCAGCTGTCCCAGTTTCGCATGCGAACGCCTTCTTTGCCGTGGGTTTCATCCTGGATATCGAAACACCAGCAGGTCGGGCATACAAAGGTACAAGTGCCACAGTTGATGCAGGAAAATGAAACATCCTCCCAGAAACCGGCGTTGTAAAGCTGCGTTGTCTCAATGGCGGACAGGTTATCCGTGTTGACAAAGGAAGTTATTTTGGCTTCGGCCTCCTTTTTCAGGGTTTCGATCTGTTTTTCGACAGTCTTGGCGGCCTTCTGCTTCCACCCGGCGGCGGCGGCAAACTGCTCGCCTTTGGCGGTAATAATTTTTGCCAGGAAATGATCGCCGGCATCCACCACCAGTGCATCCAGTCCTTCTTCGTGAAACGGTCCGCAGCCCGCGGTGGTGCAAAAACAGGTGCTGCCTGGATTGTTGCAGGCCAGGCCGATCAGGGTGGTGGCCTCACGGGCTTTGATCCAGTAAGGGTCTTTGTACTCGGGGGTGTCAAAATTAAGCCCCACCAACTCAAAGGCTTTGGCATCACAGGGATGAATTCCGATCACCGCCCGGGGAGAATAGTCCTTGTCGACTTCCTTTAAAATATGATGATCCTCCCGGGATTCATCCAGGGAGTATTCAAACAGATTCTCGGACTGGGGATAAATGATCGCCTTGGCGGACAGGCGGGTGTTGAGACAGTCCAGGTCCGGCGCCTGATCGGCATCCAGTTCCTTGAAATTGTGAAAATCCCCTTCTTTTACCGGGCCGAACAGGCGGTAGGCATCCGCTGATTTTTTAATACCGGCAGTCCATGTTTTTTTATCTATCTTGACGATTTTCATTGTGAGCACCCCTATTTGTCAGTTGATCGTTATCGGTCGTCCGTTGCAATTGAAACGGACCACTGACCACAGACAACGGACACTTATTTTATAAAATCATCCGGATCATCGGGTTTGTATGTGTCCAGTGGCGGCCGCACATCCAGTGACAGGCCGGCCTCCCAGCCGAACAGTTCAAAGCTGTCTTTTTCCAGTTTACGGGTCAATATCCGCATATTGATCCCCACCGGGCATACCCGCTCGCAGGAACCGCAATCCGTACACCGCCCGGCACAATGATAGGCCCTTAAAAAATGAAACGTTTTGACATCACTGAGGTCCTGGCTTTTGCCCACCCACTGGGGTCGCGATTCATCCACGAAACAGGTGGGGCAGTAGCACAGGGGGCAGGCATTGCGGCAGGCATAACAGCGGATACAGGCGGAAAAAAGCTCGTCGAAATAGGACTCTTTTTCCTTCGGTGACAAGGCTTCAATTTTACGGATATCCTCATAACGGTCAATGTCCTGCTGCTCTTCCACCTGCTCGGCGACCAGTTCATCGTAAATGACCGGGTTGCGGTGGATGCAAAGGCGGCAGTTTTGCTGAAGCACAGCGTCTTTTTCCAGCTTTTTTTTAAACCCCTCGCCGGTAACCACGATGGTGCCGCCATTTTCAGTGACCTGCGTAATTTCTCCATCAAACATGGCGTTGATTTTGCGTTTGTCGATCATGCCCTTGCAGGGGACCCCGATGACAGTCAACTGTTCGCGTTTGATCTTGTTTTCAATGATGTGGGTAACGATGTTGCGCGAATCACAGCCCTTGGCGATAATGCCGATTTTTTCCGTTCGATTGGTCAGGTAGTTGGCCAAGTTCAGGCCGCAGTTGCTGTCCCAAACCAGTTGGTCGACATCTTCGGCGGTTTTGGCAAAATGGGGCTCGTTCATCATGGGCATGGTTCCCCTGCGAAAGCCGATGATCATGTCAACCGTGCCGTCTTTCAGGAGCCGGGAGGATATTTCCTTTATTTTATCGATATAACTTAACATGTTACGCAACCTTCGCTTTGGTTTTTAAAAACGTTTGGTTCGGTCCAAGCTCTTTGATGGCGGCGGTCACCTGCTTGACGACATCCACGAACTTGGTGGACTCGGCCGATGATATCCAGGAATACTGCAGACGGCCGGGTTCCATTCCCATCAGTTCCATCAGGTTTTCAAACAGGGCGAATTTGCGACGGGCATAGTAATTACCTTCCAGGTAATGGCATTCACCCGGATGTCACCCGGACACCCAGACCCCGTCGGCCCCTTCCCTCAGGGCCGCCAGGAAGAATTTAGGGCTCATCCGCCCCGTGCAGGGAATGCGGATGACCCGAATGTTGGGCGGGTATTCCATCCGGCTTACACCGGCAAGATCGGCGGCCCCGTAACTGCACCAGTTACATAGAAACGCCACGATTTTGGGTTCCCAGTCAGACATGGCTTATTTTCTCCTTTTTCTGGATGATGAATGACTCCTTGCCGGATATCGGGCAGCCGGCAGTAGACAACACGTGTTATCCGGTTTCACCCAGGGCAAAGATTTGCGAAAAAATCTGATCATTGTCAAAGCCTTTCAGATGAATTGCACCGGAGCGGCAGGAAGCGACACACAAACCGCAGCCCTTGCACAGCACCGGGTTGATCTGGGCCCTGCCGGTCCAGGGACCTTCTTCGGTGAATGAAGGTGCTGAAAAGGGGCAGACGGATATGCACACACCACACTGGCTGCACATGGCAGGGTCGGTCTCAGCGATCGTTCCGCTTGTATGAATGGTTTTGCGGGCCAAAAGTGTAACCGCACGCGAGGCGGCCGCCCGGCCCTGGGCAACGGACTCCTCAATGGGTTTGGGATAGTGCGCCAGGCCACAGAGAAAAACACCGTCGGTGGCAAATTCCGAGGGGCCCAGCTTGGCATGGCGTTCCACGAAAAACCCGTCATCATTGAGCGGTACCTTGAAAAAATTGGCCAACTGTTCATCCCGGTTGGGGATAATGGCCGTGGCCAGGCTCAGCAGGTCGGTTTCGATTTCCACGAGACGACCGATGATATGATCGC
>JAOZPY010000501.1 GCA_029932495.1 Desulfobacterales bacterium | reverse complement strand
CCACCGGTTTTAACCGATGCGGATCAGCAGGCCGGCTTTATCGGCACGGTTCTTTTTTACGGCTTCGGCGATGACAACGCCGGACACGCGGACGTGGTGTTATCTGCACAGCTTGTCTGGGAATATGCCCGCAGGCGCAGAAAAGGCAAGACCTGGCAATGCGAATACATAAACTTTGAAAAACGGGAAAATATCCGCTTGCGCCCCGGGGCTCCAGTCCGCCCCAAAGGCTTTTATTACGCCGGGCTGCAACTTGGCCAACGATACGTTCACATGACGGTTTCCCAGCTGCGCAATAAACTGAGCCACCACACCGGCTGCGGGCCTGAAGGCTTTCAATTGCTGACGGTCACCCACCCCCATTTTGCCGATCGAATGACCGAGCGCAACCTGCCTTTCATGGCCCTGGCCGATTATGATGTGGCCCCCCATGGATTCAACGATTTTTATGATGCGCCCCAGCTTTTTTGCAGCAATCACATTCTGGGCCTGGGAATCGGCAACGTGGACCGCAACTACCCTTTATTTGGCATACCAACCTTGAAACTTTATCTAGGAAAAAAATCTCCCAAAAATAGGTAATTGTTTTTCCCCGGCGTCAAAGCCAACCGCAATCCTGTTTAAAATAACCAACTGATATAAAAGAAGATATCTGGTTTGGGGCAGCTTGCATGAATCTTGCATTTAACCATTGAAACCAATTGTCTGATATTTTGCCGGCCACGGGCCTTTGCATCGACGCCTGGGCTGCTTGCCTTACGCCCGGCCGACAACCATGGTGCCACTCGCTTTATACTGCGCAGCGGCAAAACAACGATAGCGCCCCAGGGAAACCGCCACTAATGATTTCAACACTGCATCATTTTATGAACTCAAACAAAGCCGCCGCGATGCCCCGCTCCCGTCACAAATCCAGCCGCTATGACATTGTCGCCCGGCTGTATTATCTGTTCAGCAAATTATCTGATGAACAAAAACAGCATCTGCTTAAACAACTGCTTCGGGACAAAACCGATGATTACCTGTTAAAGCTGATTATCGACTTGTCCGATAATCAGCGCCGGGTCCTTATGTCCCAGCTGGAGGAAATCACATTGAAGGCCAGTCGCTATGATCGACGCAAGCATCCCCGCAAGAACTGTCTTATGACGGCCGGCATCCGCATCGCCGGCCAGGCGGTAGACTGCTTTATTCTGGACATCAGCCCCTATGGGGCGTTTATCGACACCGGTGAGGGGCTGGCCGCAGGCCACACCGCGCGCCTGAATTTTTTTTCACCCAACAACCGTGAAGAACTCAAGTTGACCGTGAAAATCGTATGGAGCGAACCCCAGGGGGCCGGCATGCAATTTCATCGCCTGACAGCCCGACAGCTGGAACAGATCCGATCCTTTGCTCAAAACGAACAGACTGTTTACGAAATCACGAGTTAGCTGACAGGCCAGCGTTAGAGTATATTTCACAATTTCGATTGCTGCAAGTGAACTTACCCGGGGTGAGTTGAACGCCGGATATTTTCTGCTCACCCTTTTCCCCCTTTGATGTTCGACCTTTCAGTGTGCATCCCATCATCATCTTGCTTCAGCACCTGGGTGATGACGCTCTCGGAAAATCCCCGGGCATAAAGAAAGCGATATAATTTCCCGCGCCGTTTAAAAGGATCGGCTTCACGTTCAAAGCGCTTGCGTTTCTTTTCCAAAACGCGCCGAGCGCCCGCCAGCTCGTCAGCTTCGGAAATGCTGCGCGCAAGCATATGCTCAAAGTGTTCACCCCGCAACCCCTTCTTGTTCATCTCATATTGAATGCGCTTGACACCGTATCCCTGTCGGGCCCGTTGCCGGATGAACCCCTGCGCGGTACGCTCATCATTGAGATAGTTCAGCCGCAGGCATTCCGCAACCGCCCGGCGGATGTCGCCTGTTTCAAAGCTCCGCATCCTGAGCTTTTGCACCAGTTCATGACGGGAATGATCCCGCCGGGTCAGTAGCCGCAGGGCGCAGTCGAACGTCTTGCGGTAATTATCGTTAGTGGGGGCTTGCGTGCTCACCGATCACCCATTATGGCGGTCCGGCCACTGCCGGCCGACTATTTCGATTTTCGCAGCGCTATAAAATGATCCACCGATGCCGGCGGCAGGGTGGTGATTTCCCGGCCACTAGCCAGGGCATAATAATAGACCCGGGCCTCCTTTTCCAGCAGTTCGGCATTCTTGAGGGCATCGTCCATGGTCGCTCCCAGGCACAGAGCCCCATGATTTTGAATGAGATAGCACAAGCAGTCATTATCCAGTTTTACCGCCACGTTTTCAACCAGCTGCCGGCTGCCGGAAATCGCATAGGCAATGATCTCCACCTGTGGTCCGATTTCATAAACAATCTCATCGAACAGGGCCGGAATCGATCGGTTGAGCACTGCCAGCAGGGCGGCATAGGTCTGGTGGGTGTGAACCACAGCCTGCACATCCGACCGGCGGCGGTAAATGCCGATATGCATGGCGGTTTCGATGGAAGGCGCGAAGAGGCTATCCAGCGGTTGAAGATCAAAGTCCACCACGCAGACATCCCCGACGGCCAGTTGCAAATATGATTTCCCCGAAGGGGTAATGGCCACAGCATCTTTTCCGCACACCTTGACGGATACGTTGCCGCCGCTGCTTTTTTTCCCAAGGTAGCCATTGGCGGACAGCCAGCGAACAGCGCTCAAAACCGTTTGCTTTTCCTTTTCATAGGGCCCCATGATTGGCCTCCCATTACCATCGTAAGGTCAACGTTGCCACAGTCAGGATCTGTGTCAAGCACAAAACACCCGTACCATAGTCGGTCTCATTTTGTATGATGCCGGCCATTGCATTTTGGCGCTTTATAGGAAATCTTTGGGACACCCCCAGGTTTAGCGACTGCATTTTGCAAAAAAAAGCTAAAGTTTCGTTTTTAGCTGCCGATAATATAAAT
>JAOZPY010000500.1 GCA_029932495.1 Desulfobacterales bacterium | reverse complement strand
GCGGATTGCATACCGGCAATCCCGCCGCCAACCACCAGCACCGAGCCTTTTACATCCGTTGACATGGTATTATTCTCCTGGGTGAAGTGTTAAGTTCATCTGAAAATATAGTTAGCAATATTAAGATGTTAATAGGAATATGGAACTTGCGAATATCGGAGATTTCGGTTTTGCTGTCCGCAAAAGAGTGGAATTTACCCTCTGAAATTCAAATTGTCAATAGAATTTAACCCATTGGGATATAATTCGTGTGGGATGAATACAAAAAAACCTCCCGATTGTTGTGTGAACCAGAAGGTTTTTTTAATAATTGACAGGTGTTATCAGGCGGCCAGCCGTAAAGCGTTGTCCGTTGCGTTGCGAACTTCATTGGGGGTAAATGGTTTGGGCAGATAATCGACAGCGCCCATGCGCGCGCTTTCAACCGCCGTCTCGATACTGGCGTAGCCTGTGATAATAATGACTTTGGTTGCCGGGTTCCGGTCGCGCACCGCTTTGAGCAGTTCAAGGCCCCTGACGCCCGGTATTTTAAGATCCAGCAACACCAGTTTATAGGACCGGGACTGGATTTTATTCAGGGCCTCGTCTTTGGTGATGGCCTGCTCCACGTGGTAGCCTTTTTTTGCCAGAATTTTGCGGATGTTGTTGTTGACCGCCACCTCGTCGTCAATGACCAGGATATTTCTAGAAGCCGGCTCCTGCAGCTGCGGTTCGAAGCCCGCCGCCGCTGCCACAGGCTGGGCCATCCGACGGGCGATATTTTGCTTGAGTTGTTCATAGGGAAGAAAGGTGATCCCTTCCTTGTGCAGGTTGTGGACGTACTGCGGTCCGGTTACCGATACCACCTCTTCATAATTGAAGGGCTGATCAACGCCAATGAGTGTTTGAGCATCAAAGCCCTTGCCCTTTTTGGCTTTACCTTGCTTGGCTTTTTTCTGCGGGCATTCGCTGGTTTTGGTGCCGGCCTTGCAAGTGGCCCCGAGCTTTTTGAAGATGTCACAGACCATGTTGCCCACCTCGCAGAAGTTTTCCAGCGGCTCGGGCATCCTGACTTCAACCACCGGCATATCCGAACGGCCCAGCATGTCCGCGTATTTTTTCCCGGTGTATTTAGCAACCTCGTCGGTTTCAAACGGCACATCAATATCAATGATATCAATGGCCTCTTTTTCTTCCGGTGTGGTACGGGCTTCTTGGATTTCTCCGGACAGGGCCTGCAGCACCGTGGCTCTGAGTTCGTCCGGGGTAAAGGGTTTGGCGATGTAATCCAGCGCCCCTAGGCGGATGGCTTTGATGGCGGTGTCCGTGGAAGCATAGGCGGTCATCATTACCGCCTTGGTCAACGGCCATTGTTTTTTGACTATTTTCAACAGTTCAAGGCCGTTTTTGCCCGGCATGACAATATCGGAAATCAGCAGCGCAAAGCTTTCGGTGGCCATTTTTTCAAGGGCCTCCTGGGCACTTTCGGCCCGGGTGATCTCATAATTGCTTTTCGAAAGAATCTTTTCCACGTTATGGCAGATACGCTTTTCGTCATCGACCACGATGATTTTGGCAGTTGCTTTCATTTTTCCTCCTCAAGTTAATTGGGTTACAAACGCTGACGTGGGAGTGAACATCGATCGTGTGTTGTGTTATTCAGATAAAAGCACGGATCGTGCCAGGATTTGCACTATGGAGTAACCTATTGGAATAAAAAGATATAAAACCATATTGGGTTTTATTCAAGAGAGAGGTGTGTATGGAAATTATACGGTGTCAGACGATTCGGTAGAACCGTCGCAGAAAGTCTGCGACTCAAAAAGGATATTCTTTAACAATTTGATTTTGTACCAATTTAAATCTAATATGCCAATTTCTTGGCCTGCTGTTTTCATCCGGAAAAGGTGCGGGTAAGAATGTGTAAAGTAATTATACAGTGAATATTTTTTTCAATATAGACTGGCCAGAGAAAGGCAGGGCAGTTATTCCGGGGACGGCTTGCGTGGTTGTTGGGAAATGCCGTATTTTTTCATCATGTGGTGAAAATTGCTGCGCTGCAGGCCGACGCTTTTCGCAGAACGGGTCACGTTCCAGTTGTTTTTTTCCAGGGCATTTAAAATGAAATTTTTTTCGACGCCACGTACCGCCTTTTGGCGAATTTGTTTTTTGACCTGTTTGAGTTCCTCGTTGGTGGCGGGGATGTTTTCCAGCAACGGACCGATGTCGTCCATGTAGCCTGACAACGGTAGGTCTTTGACGGCAATTTGATCGGTTTCACACAAAATGACGGCCCGTTCGATGGCATTGCGCAGTTGGCGCACATTGCCGGGCCAGTCATATTCTGTCAAGCGGGTGATGGCAGCCGGTTCGAAACCCGTAATGGGTTTGTCCATCTTGCGGTTGAACTGGTTCAGGAAATGATAGGCAATGGGTAAAATGTCCATTTTGCGCTCTTTAAGCGGCGGCAGCAGGATGGGGTAGACGTCGATGCGATAATAAAAGTCCTCTCTGAACAGCCCGGCAGCCACCATTTTATGAAGATTACGATTGGTGGCAAAGATCAGGCGGATGTTCACCGGCACCGGGGTGACGGCCCCCAGCGGGAGAAACTCACGCGATTCTAAAAATCGCAGCAGCTTACCCTGGACCTCCAGGCTGATATTGCTGATTTCATCCAGAAAAATTGTTCCTCCATCGGCTTGCTTGAAAATGCCCGGCTTGTCATCCCGGGCGTCGGTAAAAGCGCCTTTGCTGTGGCCGAACAATTCGTTTTCCAGCAGATTATTTGACAAGGTGCCGCAGTCCACGGCAAAAAAGACTTCTTTGCTCCGACGGCTGTTGGCATGCACGGCCCTGGCCACCAGTTCCTTGCCGGTTCCACTTTCACCATGGATGAGAACCGTGGAATCGGTCGGGGCCACTTTCTGGATCATGGTGATCACCCGCTTGATTTTCGGGCTGTTGCCGATGA
>JAOZPY010000048.1 GCA_029932495.1 Desulfobacterales bacterium | reverse complement strand
GCATAGTGTTTCAACTCATCGGTAAAACGGCCGAAAAAGCCGGAAGCCGTGCCCCCGATATCGGATCCCGCTCCAATGGTGGCCCCCATGCGATGGAGTTTTTTAAGATTGGCGATCACATGGGGGAACATGTGGATGGCATACTGGTTGTCAAACTGCAGATCGTTGTATTCGGCTTCGCTCAGATTGCTTCTGTCCACCGTGATTGATTTTTTAAGCCGGGCGGACATCTGCTTGAGGGCCTCGGGCATGAGATAGCGGTCACCGCGGGTTTTGATCAGTTCCAAGATCCTGTTTGTGACCAGGCTGTCGCCGTAAATCATGATGGTCGGCATGATGGCCATGTCCCGGCGCATGAACTTTTCGACATAATCATCGGAAATAACGGCATCCATGGGCGTATGCTCAAGGGTGTCAAAACCCAGATCAACACCTTTTTCAAATCCGCTGAGCAGGGGTTGGTGAAGCGCACTTTTGATGCCGTTTTTTTTCCCGATTTCAATGATGGCCCGATAGCCTTCATCGGAATGATTGGGCAGCCTGCGGGCAGAATAACTGTAGGGGTGATCCTGCTGGAGGGTTTTCAGCCATTGGGCGCCCAGCCGGATCATCTCTTCGCAGGCGGTTTCGATTTCTTTGAGTGTGGTCGGCCGCTCGGCATAATTGCCGCCGATAATCCATTTAATCACCGGGTTGGTAAAATAGGGGGCTTTTTCCGGTGCGCCCAGTTCGTCGCCTCTTCTGGCGGCAATCGGCGACAGGGAGCTGATCACGCGGGGCCCCGGGATTTCATTTTTATCCGCCAGAGCCCGGTACTTATTGATTTTGCCCGGAAATCCGCCCACATCCCTTACGGTCGTCACCCCGCCAAAAACACAGTTTCTGAAGTTGTAAAGGATCTGGGGATTCATCTGCCGGACCGTATTGAAGTTCACGCTGTACATGAACGGAACCGTAATATGCACATGATTGTCAATCAGACCGGGCAGCACCGTGCGGCCCTGCAAATCAATCATTTTATAATTTTTGTAGACCGCAAGATCTCCCCGGCGTTCAACTGCTCGAATTTTATCCCCATCAATGAGCAGCACCCGGTTTTGCTGCAGCTGGTTTTTAATACCGTCAAAAAGACCGAAGTTGTAAAACAGGACCTTCGGAAAAGAGACCGCTTGCCATTCAAAGGAGTCACTGCAGCCTGTAAGCGAACTGATGCCCGTGCCGCCGGCCAGAAGCCATGCGGAAACCAGGGCGCTTCTTTTCAGAAACCCCCTGCGGTTCACAAGACCGGCATCTGGCAAAGCATCCCCCCCGGTTGTGTTAATCCAAACGATTTTATCCATACCGACCTCCCGCAAGATTGCACCGGCAACGCTGGTGAATAATAAATTTCTGTCGGTTATTTTAAATGCATTCGCCTGATAAATCAACTGCCTTCAATGCATTTGGCGATGCGATGCTGCATGATTTCCCCCATGAAGTTTAAATTTATTATAAACAGGAGACAATGGCAGATGCGGTCAAACAAAAAGCGTTTCAGGCGGCGAGCAGCTATAGAACGGATAGGCCCCGGGATGATCAACGTACGGCAAAGTAAAGGCGCTGGCAGATTTGAGGCGTTATCAATCGGCGCAATAAGTACGAGAGGCGGCAGCAGGGCGGAATCGAAGCGGATGGTTCAACGGAGGTTCAGTTCAGAATTTTGGCGATTTTGTCAGACAACATGTCCATGTTGTAAGGTTTTCTGAGAAATCCGTTAAATCCGCGCACCAGGGCCTCTTCTTCCTCGGTGACGCTCATTCCGCCGCTGGAGAGCAAAACCTTGACACCGTGGCCCATGCTTCGCAATCTATCGACGACCTGCTGTCCATCCATGCCGGGCATGTTGAAATCAGAGATGATGAGATCAATCCGGTTGCGGTTGGCTTCATAGAGCGCGATGCCTTCTGATCCGCTATAAGCCTTCAGAACCTCATGCCCCAGTTTTTTGAGCATCATTTCGCAGATGTCGGTGACCATCGGCTCATCATCAATCAGCAGAATGGTTTTGCCCTTTGATGGAACACCGACGGGGGGTTCAAACTTTTCGATGATCGGCCCGCAGATGTTGTTTTCAAATTTGGATAATTGCATTTTCTTTGTCCTTTTGAATCTCAATAAGCCGGTTTGCAACTGAAAGCTACATCGTGAAAATATCTAACACACTAAAATCATTCAAAAAGTATGCCAAAACAAGAGATAAAAAAAAGATAGTTAATCATATCAGATGGTTAAATTATGCATAATTATATCTAATTATGCATCGTGGTGCTGGAAAATATCAATAATGTCAAATAATTGACAACTGCATCACCCGCCATCGGGTTGATCTTTTCCGGCCGATCGTTTAGATTGAGCGGGTCTGGATGCCGGCACAACAGTGCCCGAATGGGTTGGAAAGGAAATTGATGCTTGCGCTATGAAGGTCCCATATACCGGCCGCCCAGTGAAGCCGACAGCCTGTTGATCCAGGCCACGGTGGGCTGCCCGCACAACAAGTGCACCTTTTGCATGGTCTATAAAAAAGGACCGTTATACCGGGTCCGGTCGGTCAAAGAAATCTGCGAAGACATTGACGAGGCCCGCCGGCTTTACGGCGACGGGGTCAAGTCGCTTTTTTTCCCGGCCGGCAACACCATTGCCATGCCCACCGCGCCGCTGGCCGCGATCTGCCGCTACAGCAGGAAAAAATTTTCGCGCCTTCAACGGATCACGGTCTATGGGTCTTCACGCTACATTGCCCAAAAGGGACTTTCCGAGATGACCACCCTCAAAAAAGCGGGGTTGAGCCGGATCCACGTGGGCCTTGAAAGCGGGGATGATGAAATCCTGAAAAGGGTGAAAAAGGGCACCAACGCCGCTGAGCAGGTAAAAGCCGGCCGGCTGGTAAAAAAGGCCGGCATTGAGCTCAGTGAATATGTCATCCTCGGGCTGGGAGGTGTGGACCGCTCGCAATCCCATGCGATGAAAACCGCCGAAGCCCTCAATGCGATCGAGCCGAATTTTGTGCGGCTGCGAACCCTGGTGCCCAAAATCAACACCCTGTTGCTGCACCAGCTCAAAAAAGGCCGTTTTCAGCTGCTCACGGCCCACCAGGTTTTGCAGGAAACTCGACTGCTGCTTGAAAATCTTACCTGCCGGACCACCCTGACCAGCGATCATTACACCAACTACCTGGATTTGTCCGGAAAACTGCCTCAGGACAAAAAACGACTTTTTGAAGAGATCGATTGGGCCCTGCAGCGGGACCCGGATTCTTTTCGACCTTTTTTTATCGGAACCCAGTAGCCAGGCCATCCTTCCCGGGTTAGAGCAACAGGCCCGTCATCACCGGCGGCAGATCGACCCTCACGCCGCTGCGCAAGTCCCTTGACTTTCAGCAAATCCGTATATTTCAAATCTCCTGCATTTATTTTTTTCATGCGCATCTGCTTTTATTTTCGTTTCTGTAACCTGGGTAGCGGAACTGCCTGTCCGGTGTTGCTAAATTACAATCAAAAGATGAGAAAAAATTGGTTTTAGCGCAGGAGGTGCAAATCATGGAAAAAAAATGGGTATACTTTTTTGATGAAGTGGATCAGGCCGAGCAATACGTCGGCGGCGATTGGCAATCCGTGCGGGCCCTGCTCGGGGGCAAAGGAGCCAATCTGGCAGAGATGACGCGCATCGGACTTCCGGTGCCGCCGGGATTTACCGTGACTACCGAGGCGTGCAACGCTTATCTTGAGAAAGGCGGTGTTCTTTCTGAGGATCTGTGGCAGCAGGAACTGGAAGCTTTAAAAAAAATTGAGAACAAAACCGGCAAAAAATTCGGGGATCCGCAAAATCCCCTGCTGGTTTCCTGCCGATCGGGCGCTAAATTTTCCATGCCGGGCATGATGGACACGGTGCTCAATATCGGACTCAATGACGAAACCGTCGCGGGCCTGGCCAAATTGACCGGTGATGAGCGCTTTGTTTACGACTCCTTTCGTCGGCTGGTCCAGATGTTCGGCTCTGTGGTCATGAATATGCCGGATGAGGCCTTTGAAAAGGTCATCACGGCAGCACGCCAAAAGGCCGGTGCCGAATCCGACGCCCAGCTGTCCGCCGCGGACTGGAAGGCGGTGCTGGTCGAATTTAAAGCCATTTTCAAGCGCCTGGCCGGGCGCGATTTTCCCCAGGACCCTTACGAACAGCTGAAGCTGGCCACCGAGGCTGTTTTTAAAAGCTGGAACGGCAAACGGGCCATCGACTACCGCAATGCCGCCGGTATTGCCCACGATCTGGGTACGGCGGTCAATATCGTCACCATGGTTTTCGGCAACCTGGGCGATACCAGTGCCACCGGAGTGGCCATGACGCGCAACAGCACCACGGGAGAGAAAAAGATCGAAGGCGATTACCTCACCAATGCCCAGGGAGAAGACGTGGTCGCCGGTATCCGGCTCACCAAGGATATTTCGCAGTTGAAAAAAGAGATGCCCGCCATTTATGCCGAGTTTGAAAAGATTGCCGAAACCTTGGAAACCCATTATCGCGATATGCAGGATATGGAGTTTACCATTGAAAACGGAAAACTGTGGATGCTGCAGACCCGGGACGGAAAACGTACGGCCCAGGCGGCCGTGCGAATTGCGGTGGATATGGCCGAAGAAGGCCTGATATCCCGTGAGGAGGCGGTCATGCGGGTAACCCCTGAACAGGTGGACTTTTTTCTGCATCCCCGCTTTGAACAACAGGCGGCAGGCAAAGCAGACGGCAGCCGCACGGATTTGCTGGCCACCGGGCTCAATGTGTCCCCCGGGGCGGCGGTGGGCATGGTGGCATTTGATGCCGATCGGGCCGAAGCCTGGGCTAAAAAAGACAACCGGCCGGTCATCATGGTCCGGCCGGAAACCAAACCCGATGATGTGCACGGGATGCTGGCTGCCGAGGGGATTGTCACCAACCGGGGAGGGCGCACCAGCCATGCCGCCCTGGTGGCCCGCCAGTTCGGCAAACCGGCGGTGGTGGGGGTTTCAAGCCTTGAAATCGATATGGGCCGACGGCGGATGAAAGTGGGTGATTTTATAGTAAATGAGGGGGATTGGATCTCAATTGACGGAACCACCGGCAAGATCTATCTGGGAAAGCGGACCACCATGGTGCCGGATCTCAAGGATCCCTGGTTGATCAAGCTGCTGTCCTGGGCTGACGGATTCCGTCAACTGGGCGTGCGAATGAATGCCGACTATCCACGGGATGCCCGCCGGGGAAGAGAATACGGGGCCGAGGGCATCGGTCTTTGCCGTACGGAGCACATGTTTTTTGAAACCGAGCGTCTGTCCCATGTCCAGAAGATGATTATGACCGAAGATCCGAAAATACGCGGTCAGGCCCTGGATGAACTGCTGCCCTTTCAACGGGCTGATTTTATCGAACTGTTTCGGGTCATGGATGGCCTGCCGGTCATCATCCGCCTGATTGATCCGCCGCTGCACGAATTTTTGCCGGATCCGTTAAAACTCATGCGCGAGCTGGATACCCTCAAAGTTCAGCTGTTGCAGGCAACCGAGCGGCAACAAACCGATGAAATTTTGCAGCAGATTCATTTGAAGCAGGATCTGCTCACACGGGCCGAAGAATTGCATGAGAACAATCCGATGCTGGGTTTGCGGGGCGTGCGCCTGGGCATTCATATTCCCGAGCTGACCATCATGCAGGTGCGTGCGATTTTCGAAGCCGCCTGCATCACCGCCAAAGAAGGGGTGGATGTGCACCCGGAAGTGATGATTCCGCTGACCAGCCATGTCAATGAGCTCAAGCTGGAACGCGAACTGCTGGAGACCGAGGCCCGCAAAGTCATGCAGGCGCAGAAAATTTCGCTGAATTATAAATTCGGCACCATGATCGAGATCCCCCGGGCGGCGCTGACAGCCGATCGGATTGCTGAATATGCCGCCTTTTTTTCCTTTGGCACCAATGATTTGACCCAGACCACCTTCGGGATTTCAAGAGATGACGCCGAAGCAAGTTTTCTGGTGGAGTACATGAAAAAAAAGATATTGCAGGACAATCCATTTACCACCATTGACCGCAACGGGGTGGGGGAGCTGATGAAAATTGCGGTGACCAAAGGGCGTACCACAAATCCGGATCTGGAATGTGGCATTTGTGGCGAGCATGGCGGGGATCCCCAATCCATCGCTCTGTGCCATGAACTGGGCCTGACCTACGTGTCCTGCTCGCCTTTCCGGGTGCCCATCGCGCGCCTGGCAGCCGCCCAGGCGGCCCTGGCGGCATCCAGAAAACAACCGGCACACAACGAGGACTCGCAATAATCGGTATGGGTTTAAAAGGAGGTTGGCATGTATCGAACAATACTTGTTCCAATGGACGGATCGAAACGGGCCGAAGCCATATTGGATCATGCTGAAAATTTGGCTAAAAGCAACGGGGCCCGGGTCGTTTTCATCCGGATCGAAGAAGAACCGCTGATGCTGGGGCGCGATGAAGTCATTGATGTCGCCCAGTATCATGAGCAGTTTCAAAACCGGGTCAAACACAGTCAGGCCTATTTGGGCGATCTCAAGGACCGGTTTCGCGAAAAGGGGATCGATGCCGTTGTGCGGCTGGCCTATGGCTCCGTCGTCAAAGCGATTTTGCAAAATGCGGCTGAGGTCAATGCCGACATTATTGCCATGGCCACCCACGGCCTTGGCGGTCTGAGCCGGGTGTCCTACGGAAGCGTGGCTGCAGGCGTGTTGCAGGCGGCCGAGATTCCGATTTTGTTGATCAGATCCGGAGATGACCCGCAACAGTAAATTGGCGGCGCTTTATTTTAAGACAAACCTGCCTGGGCGGACACCCTGGTAATTCTTGTCCCCCAGGCGGGTGATACCCTCCCCGTGTATTTGCCGGCTTGCCGTATAATAGCAAAACCGGCAAGCAGCTTTCCGCTGAAATAAGTTTAAACGGCAATTTTTTTGCCTGCTGTCGAATTTTTAAATTCGGCATCATACGCCAATGCCCTCCTGTTTTAGCTACTGGCGGCTGGTGTCTTATCTCCGTCAAATGCCGTGCCGTCATTGCCGGTGGAGCAGACCGGGATGCGATCATATCTTTTTGTTGTCTAAAGCGATTCAGCATGCTATTGAGCACATGGTTTGGTTGCGGCCATCCCCTATCCGGGGAGTATTCAAATGATCCGGCACACCGGCGTCAGGCCGGGAAGGGTTGTACCAGAATGCTAACATGCACAGGTGGCTGAAATGAGAACGGATTCCCCATTTTATTCCCACTGCTTCAATGTATTGCACAAATCTCCCCTGTTTGCCGATCTGGATGCACCCACCGTGGAGAACATGCTGCTTGCATTTCATCGTGAAACCTGGAAAAAACATGCACCTGCCATGTCCAGCGCTCAGACCCTGGAGCATTTTTACCTGGTCATTGACGGGCGCCTGAAAATTTCGCGCATCAATCCCGATACCGGCCGGGAGCTGACTATTTTTCTGTTGGGCCCCGGCGACGTTTTTGACATTATCTGTTTGCTGGATCACCGGGAACACGAGGTGATCGCAACCGCCATCGACGACCTGGAGGTCCTGTTCGCACCCTTGCAGCAAGCCCGGCAGTGGATCAAAAAACATCCGGAATTCAACCGAACCCTTTTACCTTACCTGGGACAACAGATACGGGGCCTCGAGGAACTGGCCTCCGACCTGTCCTTACATGATACCGCCACCCGTCTGTCGAAGCTTATTTTGCGCCATGTGGACCATGAAGATCATGACCAGGAGCTTAAATTGATCAATGATCTTTCCAATGAGGAGCTGGCCAGCATGATCGGCTCGGTGCGGGTGGTGGTCAACCGGCACCTGATAAAGCTAAAAAAAGAGGGCGTGCTGGAAACCAGCCGCAAACATATGCATGTCAAGGATTTGCACTCCCTGGCAAGCCGGATAGAACACCGCCTGGGCTTGCATTAAGGTGAATCCTTCCGGCATGCAGTCCCTGCCTTCCTTCCAGGATTTTTTCCCTGAAACTTGACAAACCGGCAGTCGGCTTTATCCTAATTTTGAGTATATGCACAAAATGATAGGGCGGGGACCGAAGATTTCGGCGTCTATTTTGCCTGGAAAATTGAAATTCGGTTAAACGTTCAGCAAGCATATAATCCTTGAAATCAGGGGGGTCTGCAAGTTCATTGCAGGGGAAAAATGGCTACCAACCCCACGGAAAGCAGCCAGCAAATAGAAATATTTCAGGCCATGCGGCAACCTGGTTTTTATCCCCATGCCGTCTCCACCCTTGAAGAGCGCGATACCCACATATCCAAGGTTTTTTTAACCGGCCCTTTTGCTTACAAGATCAAAAAGCCGGTGAACCTGGATTTTCTCGATTTCAGCACCCTGGGGCAAAGACAGCATTTCTGCCGGCGGGAAATTGAGCTCAACCGCCGGATGACGACAGATGTTTACCTCGCTGTGGTTCCCATCACCCGCAAAGAGGGCCGTTATCATCTGGGCGGATCGGGTAAAATTGTAGAATATGCGGTCAAAATGCGGCAGCTGCCGGAGGCTGATTGCATGCGGCAGCTGCTGCGCCGCAAAAAGCTTACCCGGGATAACCTCAATGCTTTGGTCCTTAAACTTGTCGCGTTTTACCGGCAGGCGGCCACCACCAAGCCTATCGGGGTGGGGGGCTCCTGGCAGACGGTGCGGGCCAATGCGGAAGAAAATTTCCAGCAGATACAGGAATTTGTGGGTGATATTGTCGATGAGCGAATGTATCGAATCATCCGGGCGGCCACACGCGCCTTTTTGCAGCGCCGAAAGATACTCTTTGAACGCCGCATTGAAAATCAGAAGACCCGCGATTGTCACGGGGATCTGAGAACCGGTCACATCTATTTTGTGGACGGCATCCAGATCATCGACTGCATTGAATTCAATGATCGCTTCCGGTACGGCGATATCAGCTCTGACCTGGCCTTTTTAGCCATGGACCTTGATTTTGAGGGTTTTGCCGAAACCGCCCGGCAGATCATCAATGCGTATCTCGAATATACCCATGATGAACAGATGCTGTCGCTGTTGGAATTTTACAAGTGCTACCGCGCCTGCGTCCGGGTTAAAGTCAACTGTTTTCGTCTGCGCAACGAACGGGTTGGGACCCACAGGCACTCTAAACTTCTCACGAAAACCCGGCGCTACCTGGATTTAGCTTATCGCTATGCCATTCAATTTACGCGTCCGACCGTCTGGGTGGTATGCGGCCTGCCGGCTTCAGGCAAAAGCACGGTTGCCGGCGCACTGGCAAAAATTCTCGCTTTGGGCATCTACCGTTCGGATGTTGTTCGCAAAAAGATTTTCGGGCAGTCCCCCTTCAAATCTCAGGTGGTACCGTTTGAACAGGGAATTTATTCCAAAGAGGCCACGGCACTGACTTACGGAAAACTTCTGATGCTGGCCCAGCAGGAGGTTGAACGCGGCCGGTCCGTTATCCTGGACGCCGGTTTCAGCAAACAGCATCAGCGGGATGAAGTCATTCGGATGACACACGACGTTGATGCCAATATTTTGTTTGTCGAGTGCGCGGCATCTTTTGATTTGCTCAAAAAGCGTCTCACCGATCGTGAAAAACAGGCTTCGGTTTCTGATGCGCGCTTGCAGCATCTGAAAAAAATTGCAGCCCGCTTTGATTCCATGGATGACCTGCGCAAGGAAGTTCATATTCGAATCGATACGTCTTTGGCTCTTGAAGAGGGTATCCGTCAAATCATTTCCCATGATTATGGCGTCCTGGCGCGACAGAACATCCCCTGAAGAAAAAAAGGATACAATTCGGCCCGTCTACCTTAATGTTGCAAAAGTCGGAGGGCTTTAGAGCCAAGGCGTTGAGGGTGAAGGCGTATAAGCATACATCGAAGCCTTGACAACGCAGGATCTGAAGTCCTCCGACTTTCCCGCAGGACCATTATCGCGGGACCCGAAAGGGCCAACAACATGGCAAAAAAGATCCGATCCTTTGAATTCACATCGGGTGCTATCCACAACATGCTCTTTACGCTTGAATATCGTTTGTAATGACCGATCATTGGATAGTGTTTGCCATGGTGTTTATGCAACAGATTTATTTCATAACTGCAACCTAAGTAGCAGAACAGGAAAGTATTACCGGGTATCGTATGGGCAACCTTCATAAAGCCGATAACAAAACAGACAATTAATTAAAAAGGAGGTGAAGGACATGCCACGAGGAGATGGAACAGGCCCAGCGGGTCAAGGCGCTGGAAGCGGGACCGGGCGTGGTGGCCGCGGGCAAGGTCGCGGGGGAAACTGTGTCTGCCCGAATTGCGGGCAAAAGATTGCCCATGCCCCGGGCAGCCCCTGCTATGAACAGCAATGCCCAAAATGCGGAGCCACCATGACGCGTGCATAGAAGAGACTGCGTCCTGCCAGTAAATATTCTGATGTTTTAAGAATGGCAAAGGAGGGGCTAATGGAACCAAGTTTTGCTAATGACAACAATATGGCAAACAGGATGATTTCCAGGAGATCTTTTACTGGAAGCGGACGCCGGTTTCATAACAGGCAGGGGCGCAAACTATTTGGCGATGCGGGCATCTGGGATAGTGAAAAATCGCTGGAGCGAAGAAACCATGTCCGACGCCAGATCCATAAAGAGGCATTTGCCTTCATCCGCGACAAGCGATTTCAGCCCATCTGGATCAAGGGAGCGGGCATGGGGGAAATTGCGGCGGCTGTGTTCAGGTGCCGACCGGTATGTATGGGGCCGGTCACAGACCTCAGTCTGGGCGGACTGGCCTTCCGGCATGTCGACGCGCTGGAGTTGAACCCGCTCCATGCCTATGTTCTGGATATTTTAATCGCAGATAGGGGTCTTTACCTGGCGGATCTATCCTTTCGGGTAGTCTCGGATGTCGAGGCTGATGACGATTTTCTTTTAGACCCGCTGGCCACCCGGCGGCTTGGTGTGCAGTTTAAAAAATTTTCTTCCAGACAATTTGCGGGGTTAAACGATCTGATTAGAAGTTTTTCCCACCTCAAGATGCGGGAGAGCGAACAATGCAAAAAAAAGATCTAGTCGTTGCGATTTGCAGCAGTCATGAGGAGGCTATACAGACGCTGAGAAGAATACGGCAATCCGGGTTTGATCTGAAAAATCTGTCCATCATCTGCAGGGATGAAACCGGCCGTCATGACTCCCGCAGCAGATTCAACTTGACAGACAGGCAGGATGTGCCGTGGGCGATTGCGTCCGGGCCGGCGTTGTTGAACATACCCGATTTTGGTCCTATTGCTGTGGCGGGACCGTTGCTTCCGG
>JAOZPY010000499.1 GCA_029932495.1 Desulfobacterales bacterium | reverse complement strand
TTTACTGACCCGGAGCGCGGCCCAGGTGCGGGCGTCAAAAATCGGCATGACGATCCGAGGCGCAAAGTTCCAGGTATCTGATCCGGAGCTGAACAGCCCGGATAGCTCATCGCTTGCGGTTCCGAACGAGGTGGTCAGAGAAATGCGGGGAAAGAAAGCGGCCCGAGCCGCGCCGATAAACGCATATGCCCCTTTGAGCCGATGTTCCGCTGCTACAATGTCCGGCCGGTTCAAAAGCACATCGGAGGAAAGGCCCGGAGAAATTTCATTGGGCGGAGTAAGGCTACTCAGGTTCAACGGCAGGAGATCTTCCGGCACCGGAGAGCCTGCCAGAAGGTTTAACGCATTTTGGTCCTGGGCCGTTATTTGCGCATAGCGGGCGACATTTCTCCTGGCGGTATCCACCTGGGTTTGTGCCCGGCGCAGGTCCAGTTTCGTGGCGATACCGACTTTGTATTGCCGGTTGATTAAATCATAGGAGTCCTGCTGGGTCAACAGTGTGGAGCGGGCCAGTTTGAAATTTTCCCGGTCGGCGGCAAGAGTCAGGTACACCCTTGCAACCTCGGACACCAGCGCAATCTGTGCGCTGCGGCGGGCTTCATCAGTGGCCAGGTATTCTTCCAATGCCTGTTCTTTCAGACTGCGGATGCGGCCGAAAAAATCGATCTCCCATGAACTGATTCCCAGACTGACATCGTAGCGCTCGATCGTCAATTTTTCCGGGAAGCCCATTACATCGGCGGGAATCCTTTGTTTGTTCCAACTGCCCTCCCCGTTGACCGTTGGGAACAGCTCCGCCCGTTGAATGCCGTACAGCGCACGCGCCCTTTCCACATTCAAGGCGGCAAGGCGCAGATCTCGGTTGTTGTTTAAGGCCGTTTCAATAATCTTTTGAAGCTGTTTGTCGGCGAAAAAATCCTCCCATTTAAGCTCCGGTACAGAGATTGCTGGTTCCTCTGTGGCACTTTGGGTTTTTGTGTAAGCTGTACCCTTTGGCCATTGGTCAGGGACAGGAGCTTTAGGCCTTGTGTATTTCGGCGCCAGGGAGCAGCCACCAAGAAAAATGGCGAGTCCAACCAATATAAACAAAAGTTGTCTATTCATGTCATTGATCCCCTGACGCACTTTCATCAACATGCTTCATCGTTACGCTCTTCCTGTGTTTCCCAAGTGCCTTGTAGATCATTACATAAAAGAGCGGTGCGAACAAAATCACCAGAAATGTCGAGGTAACCATCCCTCCCAGAACCCCGGTGCCGATGGCCTTTTGCGCACCCGCTCCGGCCCCGCTCGCAAGGGCGAGCGGCAGGACCCCGAACCCGAAGGCCAGCGAGGTCATGACGATGGGACGCAGTCTTAATTTGGCCGCTTCCAGAGTCGCCTCGACCAGCCTCATCCCTTCATCGACCCTGGCCCTGGCGAACTGGACGATCAGGATGGCGTTCTTGGTGGTCAGGCCAAGGACAGTCAGCAGCCCGATCTGGAAATAGACGTCATTGGGCAGCCCCCGCATACTCGTAGCGATCACCCCACCGATGACCCCAAGGGGCAGGGTCAGCAGGATCGCGATGGGGATGGGCCAGCTCTCGTACAAGGCCGCCAGGCACAAGAAAATGACGAAAATGGAAAACGCGTAAAGGATAGGCCCCTGAGACGTTGCCATCCGTTCCTGGTAGGAAAGCCCGGTCCAGTCAAAGCCGATCCCTTTCGGCAGCTTCGATACGAACTCTTCCATGGCCTGCATGGCCTCGCCGGAACTCCTCCCCGGTGCCGGTTCGCCCCAGATATTGATGGACGGAAAGCCGTTGTAGCGCTCCAGCCTGGGAGAACCATAGGTCCAGTGTCCGGATGCAAAGGAAGAAAAAGGGGCCATCTTGCCCGCGCTGCCACGGACATACAGTTTTTTCAAATCTTTCGGCAGCATGCGAAAGGGGGCATCCGCCTGCACAAAGACCCGTTTGACCCGTCCGGCCTGAATAAAGTCGTTGACATAGGCGCTGCCGAAGGCCGCCGCGATGGTGCTGTGGATGGAGGTAATGGGAACCCCCAGGGTACCGGCTTTTCCCCAATCTACGTCAATCCGGTATTCTGGCACGTCTTCCATACCGTTGGGCCGGACCCTGATCAATCTCGGATCCTGGGCAGCCATGCCGAGGAGCTGGTTGCGGGCAGCCATCAGGGCGTTATGGCCCAGGCCGCCACGGTCCTGCAACTGAAAATCAAACCCCTTGGCATTGCCCAGTTCGATGACCGCCGGCGGTGGGAAGGCAAACACCATAGCATTGCGGATCTGTGAAAATGCCTGCATGGCCCTGCCGGCCACGGCCCTGACCTTCAGATCCGGCCGCTCGCGGAGCTTCCAGTCCTTGAGGTGGACAAATCCCAAGGCCACGTTCTGTCCCTGCCCGGAAAAGCTGTACCCTGAAACCGACGCAAAGGATTCCACCGCATCTTTCTCATCCACCAGAAAATGGTTCTTGACCTCCTCCATGACTTTCTCGGTCTGTTCAAGGGTCGAACCCGACGGAAGTATGGTCTGGACAAACAGTATCCCCTGGTCTTCATCCGGGAGATAGGCAGTGGGCATGCGCTGGAACAAATACCCCATGACCACCACAATGAGCAGAAACAGAGATAGGTAGCGCAGTTTTTTGGCAAGAACGCGGCCGACCAGTCTTACATACAGGTCTCTGGCACCATAAAAAACGCGGTCAAACCACCTGAAAAAGGGGCGCAGGAAAAAGACGGCATTGTCCGCCGGTTCATGCCCCGCCGACACCGGTTTGAGGAGCGACACGCAGAGCACCGGGGTCAGGATCAGGGCCACAAGAACTGAAAGCAGCATGGAGGCGATGATGGTTACGGAAAACTGGCGGTAGATAACCCCGGTGGAGCCGGGGAAAAAGGCCATGGGGCCGAAGACCGCCGAGAGCACCAGCCCGATGCCGATCAGGGCGCTGGT
>JAOZPY010000498.1 GCA_029932495.1 Desulfobacterales bacterium | reverse complement strand
CATCCAGCATCTGATGAGCCAGGCGCTGCATCCGGATTTCAGTGTACCGCATGGCCGCCGGCGGATCGCCATCAATGGAGCCGAAGTTCCCCTGGCCGTCCACCAAGGGATACCGCATGGAAAAATCCTGGGCCATGCGAACAATGGTATCGTATACGGCTGAATCGCCATGGGGATGATATTTACCAATGACATCACCGACGATCCGGGCCGATTTCTTATAGGGTTTGTTCCAGTCGTTCTTGAGATCGCGCATGGCAAACAGCACGCGCCGGTGAACCGGTTTGAGACCATCGCGCACATCCGGCAGGGCCCTGCCGATAATGACGCTCATGGCATAGTCAAGATACGACTTTTTCATTTCGCTTTCGATGCTGACTTCAACCTTGGACTCGTTTTGAATCATTTGTACTCCCGCATTTCAGGATTTATCCTGGTTATTTCTCATTTTATTTATTTTCAGGCTCCACCCACTGTTGATAGCTTTGCTTGTAAATTTCGGTCAACGTTAAAAAGGCAGTCACCACCAGAGGACCGTAAATAATGCCGAGAATCCCGAAAAGTTTCAATCCCCCGATGATGGAAAGAAACACAAGCAGGGTATTCATCTGCACCCGCTGCCCTACCAGCCTGGGTTTGAAAAGATACTCGATGCAACCGGAAAGAACCAGGTAAAAAACAATGAAAAAGATCCCGGCTGCCACCCGTCCCTTTAAAAACAGATAAACGGCAGCCGGAACAAACACCACGCCGACGCCCACGATGGGTAAAAAGGCCAGCAGCGCCATGATCACCCCCCATAAAAAAGGGGATTGCAGCCCGAACAGGGCGAAGACGACCCCTCCGAGGGTTCCCTGGATCAATCCGCCCAGTCCGTTGCCGATGAGAATGGCACCGGCCATGTCTTTGAATTTTTCAATCAACTTCTCATCCTGATCATCCGGCAGGGGGGAAAGCCCGACAATAAAACCCACCAGCCGCCGGCCGTCGATCAGCAGGTAAAATACGATCAGCAGCATGAAAAAAAAGTTCACCACAAACTTGACGATGTTGGCTGTCATGGATCTTGCCTGCTGGTATAAAAACAGGCCCACCACCCGACCCAGCTCCGAAAGCCCTTGATTGAGCTCCGCGCCGTTGACTTGAAAATGGAAATAGGCCAGGTACGTATTGATTTTTGCGATGAGACTGCTGTTGACCAGCAGTTCTTCAATCGGTTTGCTCATCACCGCATCTTTGGCTGTCAAATAAAGACCGTAGGCTTCATTGGCCAGAATTCCTACGAAAGTCGACACCGGGATAAAAAGAACAACAAAAATAATGATACAGGTCAGCAGGGATGAAAATGCCGGCCTGAGCCAGCGGTTGAGAAATCGGTACAGGGGGTTGAAAATTCCGGTAACCACCGTTGCCAGGACAATGACGGAAAGAAAGGGCCACAAGAGCCATCCCAGCAGGAAACAGGACACCAGGAATATCGCCATAAAAAACCACAAAATGGTGTCATGGGGTGTTTTGTCGCTCACAATCGCTCCGCGCCGGGTAAAAAAAAGCCACGGCACAAGAATTCATTTTACACAGAACCGGGGCCGTGGCAGTCATCGAGTGTTTGTCGTACGACAGGATTGAACAATTTTCTCAACGGCTGATATAGCCTCCGGCGATAAACAGCAACATGATTTCATAGATAGCCACCGGCAGAAAATTACCGCCAAAAATACTGTACACAATCCCACCGCCGATAATAGCCGGTACACCAAAAAATACCAGAATCCCCAATTTTCGGCTGACGTTCATCCTCGCCCTCCCCTTTTTGCCCGATTTTTCCGCCCTCGCTGTATCAAAACTAGCCCGTCAGATTTATTATCCAAAATCGCCGCAAATGTCAACTAACTATTAGCAATAATTAAAGATCATGTAAAGAAAAAAACGCTATTTTTCCACAATCATGGCCATGCCCATACCGCCGCCGATGCACATGGTGATAATACCGGTATGGTACCCCTTGCGTTGCATGTGATTCATGCCGGTCACCATCTGCCGTGCACCGGTACAGCCAATGGGATGCCCCAGGGATATGCCGCTGCCCAGTTCATTGGGACGGTCCACTTCAATGCCGAGTTCCCGCATGCAGCTGATGGCCTGGGAGGCAAAGGCCTCGTTGAGCTCAATCATGTCGATGTCGTCCATGGTCATTCCGGTGGCTTTGAGCACCTTTCTGACAGCCGGCACGGGACCCAGGCCCATGTAAGCCGGGTCGACGCCACCGGAGGCAAAGGCCTTCACCTTGACGATGGGCTCCAGGCCAAGGTCCGCCGCCTTTTCAGCACTCATCATCAACACTGCCGCTGCGGCATCATTGATTCCTGAAGCATTGCCGGCAGTTACCGTACCATCCTTTTTAAATGCCGGCCGCAGCCGGCCCATTTTTTCCATATCGGTTTCCATGGGGCGTTCGTCAGTATCGAACACCGTCTCACCCCGACGCGATTTGATCACCACCGGCACGATCTCCTGGGCAAAAATTCCCTCGGTGATGGCTGCCCGGGCCCGCTTGTGGCTGAGCACGCCCAGTTCATCCTGCTCCTGCCGGTTGATATCATACAGGGCCGCAATATTTTCAGCGGTCACGCCCATGTGATAGCCGTAAAATATTTCGTACAGACCGTCGAAAACCATCAGGTCATAAATTTCGCCAATACCGGTCAATTCCATCCGATGTCCCCAGCGTGCCTTGGGCAGCGCCATAGGAACCATGCTCATGTTCTCCTGCCCCCCGGCCAGCACCACGTCGGCCGAGCCGGTCATGATGGCCGACGCGCCCAGAGCGATGGCCTTGAGTCCCGAACCGCAGACCTTGTTAATGGTAAAAGCCGGCGTTTCCTTGGGAAAGCCTGCGGCAATCATGGCCTGCCGGGCCGGATTCTGTCCCTGACCGGCCTGCAGCACATTGCCCATGATCAC
>JAOZPY010000047.1 GCA_029932495.1 Desulfobacterales bacterium | reverse complement strand
GTTGGCTTTTTTTCTCGGACTGGCGTTGATACCAATGACTTTCATCAGATTTCCTTTCTTGAGGGGTTCAAGGTACTCGAACTGACAACAGGATCGGTTTATTCGTTGTTTTTTATTGCCTTGAGCTGGCCTGTGAGAAGGGGAACAATTTCGAACAGATCCCCCACAATGCCATAGTCACACGATTGCATGATATTCGCCCCACTGTCCGTGTTGATCGCCACGATGACTTCGGATGTTTTCATCCCGGCGAAGTGCTGGACGGAACCAGATATTCCACAAGCGATATAAAGCTTGGGGCTGACCGTTGTGCCCGTCTGCCCGACTTGCATGGAATGCGGAACCCAGCCGGCTTCCACCGCCACCCGCGATGCCCCGACGGCGGCGTCTATGATTTCGGCGCACTGCTGCAAAATCTGAAAATTATCGCTGTTGCCCATGGCACGGCCCCCGGAAATAATGATTTCAGCCTCTGACAGATCCACCCGGGCGGCGGGGTCCTGTTCGACTGCTTCGACCGTCATGCGCTCATGATCCAACCGAACGGTAAAAGCATCGACCTGTGCCGTGCCCGCTGCCTGGCGGGCCTCAATCACGTTGGGACGAACCGCGAACAGAAAATGGCTTCCATGCAGCTTGTAAGTGGCGATGGTTTTGCCGGAAAACCGGGATTTTTCCGCTGTCAGGTTATCGATGTCCACCCGCAGACAGTCCAACACCAGGGGGACGTCCAGCATCGCCGCCACCCGGGGGAAAATGTCTTTCGTCCAGGCGCTGGTCAGACCGAACAGGATGTTGATTTCCAGCTGCTCCATGACCTGAACGATAGCCTGCGCCCAGGTGTCCGGATTCCAGGCGATCATGCCGTTTTCAGATTGAACGGCCACAACTCGGCTGATCCCGTAAGCGGCCAGATTGTCTTTGTATTCGCGCCCCCGGCCGTCAAAAACCAGTCCATAGAGCTCGCGCTCCGGTCCCCGGGCCGCTGTAATAACGCCATACATGGCGGGCTTGACCCGCTGGTCCCGCGTTTCAATCAGTATCCCGATCTTTTGCATAAACCACCCTGTGAATTAAATGATTTATAGTACCCGGGCCTCCTCGCGCAGCAGCCGGATCAGCTCCGCCACGGCCTGTTCACCGGTGCCGGCAATAATGTGCCGCCGGCGATCTTCAACCGCCGGTCGCAAGCCGATGACTTCCATACCGGCTGAAGGGGTCGGCAGGTCAAGGCTTGCCAGCGCAAGGGTCTGAATCGGCTTTTTGCGCGCTTTCATAATATCGGGCAGGGTGGGATATCGGGGATTGTTCAGGGCCTTGCCCGCCGCAATGATGCAGGGCAGGGGCATCCGGAAAACTGCCCGGCCGCCGGCTTCCATTTCACAATCCACCGTTGCGATTCCGTCCTGCAGTGCGAAGGCCGTCACGTTGGTGGCCACCGGAACGCCCAGAACCGCGCCCAGCCGGAACATGGTCTGAAAGCCTTCCGCGTCGATGGACTGCTTGCCGGTGAAAATGATGTCAGGTTGACCGTCGGCTAAAATTGCGGCTTTCAGCGCCAGAGCCGTGATGAAACTGTCCACCGCATCATCGGTGGTCACGTGGATACCCCGGTCCGCCCCCATGGCCAGGGCGGACTGCAGGCTGCCGGCCGCCTCGGCCCTGCCGACGCAGACAGCGATGACCTCGGCCTTCTCATTTGTCGCACGCAGCCGCATCGCCTCTTCGATGGCATGCTCGTCATAGGGATTAATAATGAACGTAATATGCTCATCAAACTGATTCCGGCCTACGATCCGGATGGTAGCGGCCGAATCCGGCACCGATTTGACGCATACATAAATTTTCATATTATTTTAATGAGTTAAACATAAGTTTTCAATAAGCTGTGATCGGCGCCGCTCAATGCGTGGCAAATTTGGCCAGTTTTTCACCCATTGACGGAAAAACTGCTGTCATAGTTGATTTCACGCTTACGCGAGAAAAACCCGGTGTCGAAAGTACGCCCGAGGTGGGGCAACGTAAACTGGTATGGCTGCGCATCATGGTCCAATCCCTTTTCACAGGCGTCGATCAGCTCGGCCATCATGATTCCCACCACGGGAGCGTTTTTATACTGGTTGCCGCTGGTGCCGATGGCCAGGTAAAATCCCTTCACATCGGATTTGTCGTAAATGGGAATCCAGTCGTCGGAACAATCATACAGGTCCACAACCCCGCGCGGCTGGTTCGGCACGCGCAGGGTGGGTACCCGCAGGGCAAGACGATAACACTGGGCCTTCCACTGGCTTTCGGTCAACTGGTTGTTTTCCCCGGGGCCGCCCTTGCCGGCATAAAAGTCATCCGGATCCGGCCAAACCTGAGGATCACATTCCGGGTCCTCGCTGCCGACCAGAAACATGTTGCCGACCTCCGGCCGGTAGTAGCAACCGATGTCCCCGTCGGAGGTATGGTACCCCTCATTGAAATAGTCATATCCTTCCGGCGACGGGCAGTGCATCACCTCGTGGCGCAGGGCCTTGGTTTTAATATTGCACCCTTCCCACACGGCGGGCAGCATCTGGTTGATCTTGAACGAATGGGGACCAGCCGCATTGACAATCACCGGTGCATCTATCCGGGTGCCGTCTTTGAGGGTCACCCCCACAACACGGCCCTCCTGGCTGTGGATTTCCACTACCTCCGCATTGAATAAAAATTCAGCGCCATGGGCTTCGGCGGCCCGTTGAATATTATGGGATGACAGTTCCGGATCATTGACATACCCGCCTTCCGGGCAGAATATGCCGCCCTCGAGGGTTTTGGTCGGTGGATCGAAAAAGGCCGGATCCTCGGGCCGTTTCACCGGCCAGTGCTCGTCCAGCTCGTATACGGGAATCATTTCCTTGATCTTTTCAACGCTCCACTCTTCGTATTTAACCCCCACCGCATCGTAGTTTTTTTTGACCTTGCGCCAGTCGTGCCCCTGGGACTTGATCAAAAGAGAGCCGGTGTTCATGTATTTGGCCAGGCCCTTTTCATCCTTGACATTGCCCAGATAGTTTTCCCAGTCCAGCCAGTACTTGAATCCCTCGTAAGCCATGGCCACCCCGTCCTCGGTGGAATAATGGGCCCGGACGATGGCGCAGGATGCAGCTGTGGAGCCGGCACCGGCACCGGCCAGTTTATCGATATTCAGGGTTTTGTAACCCATTTTGGCCAACTCATAGGCAATGGGACAGCCGATCACGCCGGCGCCGATGATAATCGCATCGTATTGCTTGTTCATAACAAATCCTCCAGATGTGTTTATTAACGATAAAATTAAACCCTATTCATTCAGCAAAATTAAAGTTTCTCAATCCAGTTGCTGAAAGCCGCCTCCCCCGCCGGAAGCAGCCCGAATTGCCGGCCGGCATCCAGGATGGCATGGACCATGTCCCGGGCATAGCCCCGGGAGCAAGTCAGTAAAATCCCCGCGCTTTCAGCGGTTTTTTCCATGACCACGATCTGGCAGGGAACATGGGCAAACGGCCCCTGCAGCAAAAAAGGCGCACGACTGGAAGGCTCCAGAAAATCCAGCGCGCTCAGCTTTTGCGCAATGGCAAAACCATTTTTGCCAAACAGGGCTAAAAACACGGTGCCGTCGGTGGTATCCGTGTAGGCCGGATCAGCCGGCACATCCGGTGTGTCGCCGGCCAGATGCCAGATCGACGCCTGGGTCCGATTCATCCGGTTGATCAGCAGACCGCCTTTAAACATACACTGGCCGGGGGCCTGCGGGATGCTGATCTGAAATGGCCGGTAACCATCCAGCTGGTTGTCCTGGATGTCCCACCGGGACCGATGGCTCAAATCCACCAGATGCGGCCCCGGCCCCTCGTTATCATATTCCAGCACAATTTCCCAGTTGTCACGAATGTGCTTATTTTTTACCGGCCGGTCAAACACGACCGGAGATCGTCGGGTGATGGGTTCCATTATGAAGCCTCACATGCTTAAACGTTCACCTTTTACATCATAAAAGGGCATTTTGACAACATGGGCATGCATCAGTTGCCCGTTGCACTCATCCTCATAAATATCCAGCTGCGCGCCCTCGCCGGCCAGGTGGTCCTTGACCAGCGCCATGCCGATGACTTCCTTTAAGGTGGTGCTGTAACGGGCGATGCACACATGACCGCAAACGTTTTGATCGACCACAATCGAGCCGTCCCGCGGCGCCCGCTGGGCATTGTCCATCTTGAAGCCGACCAGCTTCAGGCGCCCTTCCTGCTTTTCGGTGTGCATCAGCGCGACAGCGCCGACGGTCCCGGCCTTTGATTTGCTGCGGTCCCACAAAAAGCTTAAACCCACATCGTTAAGGGTGGTTCGCTGCTCGGATTCCGAACCAATGATCAGATGCCCTTTTTCCATGCGCAACACATTCTGGGCCTCAAGGCCAAAGGGTTGAATATTAAACGGCCGACCGGCTTCCTCCAACATCGCCCACAGTGATTGCATATAGGATGAGGGCACATGCAGTTCAAAGGAAAGCTCTCCCACGAATCCCAGGCGCATGGCCCTGACCGGGATGGTGTTCTTGATCTTGAATTCACAAAAACCGCCATAGGCAAAAGCGCTGTTGGTAATGTCCGCCTCGGTCAGCTTTTCAAGAACCTTTCTGGCGTTGGGGCCTGCCAGGTTGATAACGCCATAGGCATCGGTCAAGTTGACCATGTTAAAATCCCAGTTGTCATACCGGCTGTGATAGCGAAACCACTCGACTGTCTGGCCGGCGCGGGCCGTGCTGGTGGTAAAATAATAATCGTTTTCCCCTCTTTTGACCACCACACCGTCATCGATGATGCAGCCGTCTTCATTGCACATGGCCGAATACTTGATCCGGCCCTCGCGGATCTTTGACATGTCGGAAATGTAGACGCGCTGCAGCGCCTTGACAGCATCCGGACCCCAGATCCTGAATTTGCCCAGGGTCGTGGCATCCAGCATCCCGACGTTGTTGCGCACGTTTTCAATTTCGGCGGTGCAGGCTGTATCACTGGAAAAATAACGGGCTCTTTTCCAGACACCAATGCGTTGCATGATACCGCCGGCTGTTTTCTGGGCGTCATGCATGGGCGTGCGTTTGCACATGTCATGATAGGCACCCGCGTAAGTGGCAATATGAACCGGCACCAGGGGGTCTCGGACCGTCGTGGGCTGGGTGATGGCACTTGATCGGCCATGATAGCGGGCAACAAAAAGCGCCAGGTTGTGCCCGGGGATTGCGCCCTGGGCCGGTCCCGTGCCGGCCGCGCTGAAACGTTTGATGAGCTCGGTGGCGTCAAATCCCATGGCCAGGGTCTGTTTGATATTCTTTACGGTGGTGTCCTCGTCAAAACATATAAAAGCTTTGCGCCCTTTTACCGGCGCCATCACCAGGTCGCAGCCTTTTGCGGGACCTGCCAGACTGTCCAATTTCTCTCGTGCCTGCCGAAGTCCCTCTTCAACGGAAACCCCGCAGTCCAGGGTGGCCGAATATCCGGCCACCTGCCCCGAGACTTCAATTGCGGCCGCATCGTTTAACCCCAGCAGCCGTCCGCAGGCATGCACCCTGGCAGGCAGTTGTCGGGGCAGAAAATACCCCGTATGGGCATCATAGGCCATTTTTGCCTGGGCCAGGCAAAGCGGTCCGGTCACCGGTGTCATACCGGCAGAAGCCACGAGCAGATCACACTCAAACTGCTCTTGCACATAGGTATCCAGATTGCACAGGCGGGCGCTTTTGACCGTTTTGCCGCTGCAATCGACAGCTGTCCAGCCGGGCAGAAAATCAATGCCTCTTTCGGCCAACTTTTCCACCAGCTCCCGATCCTGCCCCTCTTTGCGGATGTCGGCCACGCATGACACCTCAAGGCCCAGATCAAACAAATCGATGGCCGCTTCAATCCCGAGGTCATGGCCGATGCTAAACACCGCTTTTTGCCCGGCCACCAGCCCATAGGTGTGGGCCAGTCGATGGGCGCAGGCCGCCTGCATCACGCCCGGCCGTTCATTGTTTTCAAAAAGCAGCGGCCGTTCCATGCAGCCGGTGGCCACCACAACGCTTTTCGCGCGCACTTCAATGTAACGTTCGTCAAAGGGGTCGTCGGCTTCGCCCTTCTGAAAGGCAGTGATGAGATTGTTGCTATAAGCGCCTACCATGGCGGTATTTTTAAACACTTGGATATTGGCCGCCTTTTCAACCTGTGCGGCCAGTTCGGCGGCCCTTTCGTACAGCGGCAGTCCCGGGCGGTATTCGCACACGCGAAAATCAAAAAAGCCACCCAGCCAGGGCCTGGATTCCATCACGATGACCCGCAATCCCGTGCCGGCCGCGGCCAGGGCCGCAGACAAGCCCGCCGGGCCGCCGCCGATGACACACACATCGGCTGTCGGGTAGATCTCGTCAAATCTTCCCGGCATCTGAAAATCCGGCGAGATTTTTCCCAGCCCCGCCATTTTGCGCACCTGCTTGAGGGCTATCGGCCAGACAGCCGCCGGCCTGTGCATGGTGCGGTAGTAAAACCCGGCCGGCATGGCCCAGTCCAGTTTATCCAAAAAGCCCATCAAATCCAACCTGGGGGTGCCCATCACATTTTGAGCCCGGACCTGCATGCCTTCTTTGAGTACTGTATTTTCAGCACTGACATTGGGAATCCCGTCGATTCCCACACAGGTATTGCTCGATTCCCCATCCAGACTGTACAACCCCCGCGGACGATGATACTTTAGGCTGCGCGAAAAAATGCGCACCCCACCGGCATAAAGGGCGGTGGCGACCGTATCGCCCGCAACCCCCGTAAAACGCCGGTTCTGCCAGCTAAATTCAATCTTCCGGCTGCTGTCGATACGACAGGTCGGCAATCCATCAAGCCTGTTCATCTTGTCTTCTCCGGTTGTTTGACTTCCAGACTGGTGGTGGTGTCCCGTTCGGTGGTAAACCAGACGCCGCAGCCGTCCTTATGGTACCACCATTCTTTCCGGATACCCGCCACACAGGGGCTCATGTGCACATATTCACACCAATGGCCCGGCGCCGGATCTTCGGCCCGGGGTCGCGGACCCTTGTCTTCTCCGCCATACCGGAATTCATACCCGTTGCGTTCGCCGCATATCGGGCAGGTCAATGTCAATGCCATACTGTTGCTCCTCCGTTTTTTAAGTAGAAAAAATTTCAAACCCTCAGATCACGTTCAAAGACAAGGCGCGCGTTGATGGGAAAACGCAGCATACACGCTAGTATGTGAGCATTTCGAAAAAAGTCGCAACGCTGTATTTGAGCGTTAGATGGGAGTTTCAAACCATTTCTTAATTGTTTGCGGAATAGTTTACCACCGCCGCAGTCTCGCCCATCAGGCGGTGCTGTTCAAAACGACGCAAATTAAACGGCTTCAAAATAGGCGGACACTTTTCACTGGCCATGAACCGGGCCATGTATTTTCCCACCGCAGTGCAGGATTTAAAACCGAAATACCCCCAGCCGCAATCCAGATAAAATCCGTCCACATGATCATTGCCATCCATAATGGGCGCCATGTCCGGCGTCATGTCGGCCAACCCGGCCCAGTGGCGCATGAACTTCACGCCCCTCAAACACGGCAGCAGCTCTGCAAGCGCTTCGGCCTGGTGCTTGATGTAATGCGCCGTGGTCTGGGTGGTATAGTTCGGCCAGGGGTCCATGTGGGCGCCGGTGGCAATTTCGCCTTTCAGGGTTTGGTTGGCGTAAACGTGATAGGCGCCGGATGAAATCACGTGGTTTAAAAGCGGTTTGAGCGGCTGGGTCACCATGGCCTGGATGGTCAAAACACTGATGGGCAGCTGGATCCGCAGCAGCCGATAGGCCAGAGCGGCTGTGTACCCCCCGGCTGACAGCAGCACCCGCGGGGTGTTGATTTTCCCATGTTCGGTATCCACCGAGATGATTTTGCCGTTTTCAACACCGATCCCCGTTGCGGCGGTCTGCTGATGGATGTGCACCCCGCGGGCGGCAGCGCCCTTGGCCAGGGCCCAGACCACCGCATCATGGCGCACGATCCCCCCCGGCGGATGATACATGGCACCAAAAATCGGATAGGTAATGTCCTCGGAGATGTTGAGTGCCGGCATCATTTCCTTGCATTGGCGGGCATCGATCAGATGACTTTCAACCCCGCAAAACTGCGCCGTTGCAATGTTCATGCGGGCGGCATTTATGGCGGCCTCACTGTGCACCAAATTCAGGTTGCCGCAGTTGTAAAACATCAGGTTGAAGTCAAGCTCCCGGGTCAGAACCGGCCACAGATCCAGAGCTTTCCTGTAAAAAGGCACATTTTCCTGGGTGCGCTGATTGGCACGGACGATGGCGGTATTGCGGCCGGCACCGCCGAAGCCGATAAACCGTTTTTCGATTACCGCGACATCGGTCATCCCGAAATCGCGGGCCAGAAAATAGGCCGTGGCCAGTCCGTGCAGACCACCACCGATAATCACCGCATCGTAGCTGGATTTAAACCGGGGCTTTTTCCCCCACAGGGGTTTATACGTTCCAAACATGGGGTTTCTCCTGACAGGCAATCACTGTTGATCCGGGTCTTCATACAACGGCAGATTCAGCGCGTCGGCATTGATGATGCTCGGTGCCGCTTTGGGAGGAATTTTTTCCAGAAACGGCAAAATATCCGGGCGGTTCCACACCGGGTATTCCAGCAGCAGCCCGGCGACATTGCTGGCCGCCAGGGTCGCCATGCCTTCCCGTGTCCAGCGGGTCGCCGAAGCAATGTGAGGGGCAATGACCACATTTTCCAGCTCGGACAATCCCGGTGCCAGGTCGGGTTCATTTTCGAATACGTCCAGGCCGGCCCTGAAATTTGAGTGCTTGCGGCAATGCGCCACCAGGGCCGCTTCATCGATCACCGGGCCACGACTGGTGTTTACCAGAACGGCGTTTTCCTTCATCAACGCCAGGCGCTCAGCATTGATCAGATGGTGGGTGGCTTCATCGAGCACGGTGTGCACGCTGACACAGTCGGCTTCTGCCAGCAGCTCCTCGACACTGCCCGCCCGCCGGCAGGATACCGGTGCCTGCCCGCGGGATTTGAGAAAATCGCTGTAAGCGGCAATATCGTCTTCAAGCGCTTTGTTGGGATGAATGTCATAATAGACAAGATTCATCTTGTGCCCTTCGACCATCATGCGGGCGTAAGCGGCGCCGATGCGACCGGCGCCGATAATACCAATTGTTTTGCGCCACAGCAACTCTCCCAGAAAAAGCGTCATCAACCAGCCTTTGTATTTTCCGGACCGCAAAAACCGTTCGGCTTCCCCAATGCGCCGGGCGGCCGCAAAGGTCAGGGCCACGGCCATCTGGGCCGTGGTTTCGGTCAAAACTCCCGGTGTGTTGCCCACGGGTATCCCGCGGCCGGTAGCAGCCTCCACATCCACGTTGTTATAGCCCACGGCCACATTGCTGTAAGCCGTACCCCCGGATGCCTTGAGCGCGCTGAACAGCGCATCTGACCAGTCTTCGGTCAACTGCCCCAGAACGGCATCGCAGCGGTCACCAATGGCGGCCTTGATTTCCTCCACGCTGAGAACCTCCGTGGACGTGCAGACTTCCACCCGGCAGTCGGCACCGATCAGCCGTTCGATCCACAGCAAACCGGGAAGCTCTTTGGTAACCACCACCCGTCTGCTTCCGGAAGGATTGTGAATTTTCCATTTTTCCATGACCATCACCTCCCAATTTTATCCAGACCCGCAAAATGCGCCAAACAATCTTCTGTCAGATTCCCAGTGTGGCCACCATCACCGCCTTGATGGTGTGAATCCTGTTTTCAGCCTCGTCGAAAACGATGGCAGCATCCGACTCGAACACTTCTTCACTGACCTCCATGGCCTCCAGGCCGAACTTCTGGTAAATCTCTTCGCCGATGATTGTTTCGCGGTTATGAAACGCCGGCAGACAGTGCAATAATTTAACATCAGGATTACCGGTTTTTTCCATAACGGCTGCATTGACCTGGTAAGGCTGCAGCAGTTCGATTCTTTCCTGCCACACCGCCTGCGGCTCTCCCATTGAAACCCACACGTCGGTGCACAGAAAATCACAGCCCTTAACACCTTTATCCAGGTTGTCGGTGACCCTGATCCGGGCCCCGGTATCCCGGGCGATCGCCCTGGCCTGGTCTACAAGTTGTTTATCCGGCTGTACACTTTTGGGAGCCACGGCCCGAAAATCCATGCCCATCTTGGCCGCACCCACCAGCAGGGAATTGCCCATGTTGTTGCGGGCATCGCCCAGGTAGGCGAATTTCACCTGGTTCAGCGGCTGGTCGCAGTGCTCCATCATCGTCAGCAGATCGGCCAGCACCTGGGTGGGATGAAATTCATTGGTCAGGCCGTTCCAGACCGGCACCCCAGCGTGGCGGGCCAGCGTTTCAACGATATGCTGGCCAAAACCCCGGTATTCAATCCCGTCGTACATTCTTCCCAGCACCCGGGCGGTATCTTTCATGGATTCCTTGGCTCCCATCTGGGAGCCGGAAGGTCCCAGGTAGGTGACATGTGCCCCCTGGTCGTAAGCCGCCACCTCAAAGGCACAGCGGGTGCGGGTCGAGGCCTTTTCAAAAATCAGAGCGATGTTCTTGCCGGTTAACCGCGGCTGTTCGACTCCGGCATATTTGGCCTTTTTCAGATCAAGCGCAAGATTCAGCAAGAACCCTATTTCCGGAGAGGTAAAATCCAGCAGCTTTAAAAAGTGCCGGTTTTTCAAATTAAACGCCATTACAGGCTCCTTTCTATCCGGTCGTCTATGCCAGATTGTGCTTCTTGACGAAGTCCTCCAGGACCCGCCTAAAATTACATGTTTGAACGGGTATCGCAAGGGTTTTTAAACGGCAATAAAATCTGTTGACACAGCAGCCCGAAGCAGTTATCAAGTAACCCAAAATTTAGAAGCTTTATCCGGCTGTTTGAACGGCCGCGAATTTAAAGGTTATGCCAGGTGAAAGCCATCCCAACCTAATGGTTGGGGTGGCTTTTTTAGTTCTAAAGGTTTTGTAAAAAAACCAGCTAAGGAGTTCAAATCATGTTTATTAAGATTGCCGTGTTGGTTGGCTATTTTCTGGTTGTACTGATTATCGGGTTTATCGCCCGTACCCGCTGGAAATCGACGCCGGAGGCCTATTTTCTGGCAAACCGCAAACTGGGCACCTTCGTGCTGCTGGGAACCATGGTGGCCACCAATTTTTCGGCGTTCACCGTTTTCGGCACTTCCGGCGCCGGCTACCGGGACGGCTATGCCTTTTTCCCGATCATGGGCTTCGGCACAGGGTTTATGGCCCTGACGTTTTGGATGATCGGCCGCAAAATCCGGCGCGTCGGCCGCCAGCACGGGCTGGTCACCCCACC
>JAOZPY010000497.1 GCA_029932495.1 Desulfobacterales bacterium | reverse complement strand
CCACCCTTGACCCTGGATTTTTCCAGGTCGGGGCGGCCAAAATCATCGGCGACGGATCCATCCAGGCTTTTACCGCCTACCTGAGCGAGCCCTACCATACGCCGTTTAAAGGCGATGCCGGCCATCGCGGCTACCCGGTCACCGAACGCAAGACCATGGTCGAGCTGGTCAAGAAATTTCACCGCGCCGGCATGCAGATTGCCATCCATGGCAACGGCGATGCCACCATTGACGACATCATTCATGCCGTGGATCAGGCGCAGCAGGAATATCCCCGCGAGGATCACCGCCATATCCTGGTGCATTGCCAGACGGTGCGCGACGATCAACTCGATGCGATCAAACGGCTGGGGATCACGCCCAGTTTTTTCCCCGCCCATGCTTACTACTGGGGGGACCGGCACGCCAGCCTTTTCCTGGGACCCGAGCGGGCCAGCCGGATGAATCCTGCCCAAACCGCCCTGGCCAAGGGCATTCGTTTTACCATCCACCTGGACACGCCGATTACGCCCATCAATCCCCTGCTGCTGGCATGGAGCGCGGTCAACCGCCTTTCCACCGGGGGTAACGTGATCGGTGCCGATGAACGGATTTCCGCTCTTCAGGCGTTGCGGGCAACAACCATTGATGCGGCCTGGCAGGTATTTCAGGAAGACAATCGCGGTTCGGTGGAAGCCGGCAAATATGCCGACCTGGTGGTGCTTTCCGACAATCCGTTGAACCGGCCGGAAAGCATCCGCGATATTGAAGTCCTGGAAACCATTGTGGGCGGCCAGACGGTTTATCAGAAATGAATTTTGTATTTGATGAAAAAAACAGAAACCCGTTTTTAATGATAACCAATTCAAGCCGATGAAAGGAGGCGCTCATGAAAAACCGTTTCAAACCCTGGGGAGTTTACCTGCTGCTGTTTGCCGGGATCTTGTTGGTGGCCGGTTTGACCACCGGGTATGCCGAAACACCCAAGCGTGGTGGGGAGCTGGTTGCCGGCTACGGCCAATTCCCGCGCCATTTCAACCTGGCAATCCAGTCCGGGGCGGCCACGGCCATTCCGGGTACGAGTATTTTTGCCTCCCTGGTGGAGATTGATCGCCAGTGGAAACCGGTGCCCTATCTGGCCAAAAGCTGGGAAGTTTCCGATGACGGCTTAACCTATACGTTTCACCTGGTGCACAACGCCACCTTCCATGACGGCAAGCCGGTGACCTCGGAGGATGTGGCTTTTTCCTTTCAAATCGTCAAGAAGTATCATCCCTTCGGACCCATTATGCTAGGCCCGGTGGACCGGGTGGAAACCCCGGACAAGTACACGGCCGTGTTCAAGCTCAACAAGCCGCACCCGGCGCTTTTTTTGGTGGTCTCGCCGCCGCTGCTGCCCATTTTGCCCAAGCACGTTTACAATGAAGAAGAGCACGGTCCGATCCGCAAAAACCCGGCCAATGTCCATCCGGTGGGCTCGGGGCCTTTCAAGCTGGTGGAATACAAGGCGGGCGACTATTTCGTGTTGGAGCGTTATGAGAATTATTTCCGGCCCGGGATGCCCTATCTTGACCGGATGATCGGCCGCCGGATCAAGGACCCCAATGCGAACTTCATCGGTTTGAAAACCGGTAAATTTCATCTCGGCATGTTCAATGCCGGCTTGCGCCTGAAACAGATCGAGTCCCTGGCCAAGATGAAAAACATGGTGGTATCTTCAGAGGGCTATGAAGGCATTGCGGCGATCTATTTTCTGGAATTCAACCTGCGCAAGGACAAGTTCAAGGACGTGCGGGTTCGCCAGGCCATCGCCTATGCCATCGACAAAAATTTCATCTGCCAGAAGTTGCATTACGGCTATTCGAAGCCGGCCACGGGCCCCATCCACAGCTCGTTTCCATGGTACACCAAGGATGTTACCCTTTACGATTACAACCTGAAGAAAGCCAACCAGCTTCTGGACGAAGCCGGCTTTCCGCGCAAGGCCAATGGGATCCGATTTTCCGCGACCATTGACTGGTACCCGGGAGAGCCGGACAGCATGGACACCATTGCCCAGTACCTGAAACCCCAGTTGAAAAAAATCGGCATCGATGTCCAGTTGCGGCCGCCGGCGGATTTTGTGTCCTGGTACAAGCGTGTGGCCAGCTGGCAGCATGACATGACCATGAGCAATATTTACAGCTGGGGCGACCCGATGATCGGGGTGCACCGGCTGTATCGCTGCGACAACCAGAAGCACGTGGTCTGGACCAACACGTCGGGCTACTGCAACCCCAAGCTGGATGCGGTCATGGCCAAAGCCGCCGTGGAAACCGATTTTGCCAAGCGCAAGGCGCTTTACGTCCGGATGCAGCAGATCCTGACCGAAGACGTTCCTTTGATCTGGACCCACGAGGCACCGTATAAAAGCGTCTACAACAAGGAGCTGCGCAACGTGGTCACCAGCATCTGGGGCGCCTGTTCCCCCATGGACAAGATCTATTGGAAAAATGGGCATGCACCCAACAAATAGGAACTGAACGTCCGGCGGGCGGGCGGTTGCCTGGATGCCCCGCCGGCCGGGCGATTTTTTCCATTCGGGTGAAAATCTATCGGAGTTGAAGCAAAGGTGAAATTTCTCTTTACCTTTTTGCGCAAACTGATTTATTCCGCCATCCTTCTGCTGGCCGTGATTGTACTCAATTTCATGTTGCTGCACCTGGCCCCGGGAGACCCGGTGGACACCCTGGTCGGGGAGATGGGCGGCGCCACTCCGGAGCTGATTGCCCAGCTGCGGGCCGATTACGGCCTGGATCAAAGTTTTCCCGTTCAACTGCTGACCTATGTCCGGCGCATAGCCCGCGGTGATCTGGGCCAATCCTTCAGCTACGACCAGCCGGTTTTGTCTCTGATCCTGGACCGTCTGCCGGCGACCCTGCTGCTGGTGATCACCGCCCTGGTGCTGGCCATTTTTTTTGGCACCCTGCTGGGAATTATCGCCGCCCAGA
>JAOZPY010000496.1 GCA_029932495.1 Desulfobacterales bacterium | reverse complement strand
ATAAAAACGTGCTGGCCACCTATATCCACATTCATGCCATCGGTACGCCCGGGTGGGGTGAGGCCTTAGTATCCAATGCAATCAAATTCCAAGCGAAAAGATGTTCTTGATTTTTTAATTACTTCACCTGCCAGTCAAACACCACGGTCGATTGAAAAATATATGCATACCAGGCACTGCCTGGACAAGAAACAGAGCAGAGCCCTGATCCGGGAGTTGGTGGAGGCGGGGGAGATTGTTTACACCTACGAGCACGGGCGGACGTTTTTGGAAGTTTCCTATCAGCGGCCCGTGCGGGTGTCGCAGCGGCTGGTGCTCAAACCGCCGCGATGTTCATACCGCCGCCGTCCCGGGGAGGTGGTGGTTCAGATCCAGGCCGGGGCGTCTTTTGGCGCCGGCCGGCATCCAACCACCCGCCTGGCGCTCAGGGCCATTGATGCGCTGTTTGCCCCCGGCGCGGCAGTGGAAAAAACCTCCGGGGGCCGGGTGCTGGACATCGGTACGGGTACGGGGGTGCTGGTGATCGCCGCTGTGCTGCTGGGCGCTGAACGGGGCCTGGGCCTGGATATCGATGCCTGCGCCCGGGCAGAAGCCGCTGTCAATGTGGCGGCCAACGGTCTTGATGATCGCATCACGATTTCCGATCAAGCGGTGGAAGTCCTGGAACAGCAATTTTCCTTGATTATGGCCAACTTGCGCTATCCCAGCCTGATCCGGCTGGCACCGGTCATAGAAAGGCTGGGCGCTGAGCCTGCGGCGCTGGTGTTGTCCGGGATCCGGCAGTCCGAGCAGCGGCAGGTGCTCGATGCTTACGCGGCCAGGGGGTTTGCCCCTTCCTGGAAGCAAACCGAGCAGGGCTGGGGGGCTGTGGTTTTGCAAAACCAGGCTGCTTTCTAAAAAAAAGGGCCGGCCCCCGTTTACGGGGCCGGCCCTTTTGATGGGTCACTCAGGATGATTACTTCTTCTTTTTTTTCGGATGGCACTTGCTGCAGGTGGTCGGCGCCTTTTTGGGTTTATACTTCTTGTTGAACTTCTTGTGGCAATCCTTGCAGTTATAATGCAACGCTTCGGCATGATAGGCCAGGCGCTCTTTTTTGTTCAGCTTGGGCGCTTTTTTGCCCTTGGGCCGTTCGCCCGGGATTTTGTGGCAGTCAATGCATTTTTGGACCTTGTCATCGCAGGTCAGATTGGTCAGCGGCTTGTTATCCTTGTCGTGGTGGCACTCGCCGCAGCCGTTTTTGTAAAGATCCGGGTACTGCTTGGCATACGTTTCTTCATGCTTTTTATGATGAAATACAACGGTGCCTTTTTTATGCTTTTTGTAAGCAGAGGCATCAATTCCCTTGATGATCTCCGGACAGGCGGCATAAACCACCGCCGCTGCAACAAAGGCCACAGCCGTCACAATCACTACCGACAACAGAAAATGCTTCTTCCTCATACCGTGTCCCCTCCTTTTAAAGATGTTTCAGGCAGCCATTTTATCTTTCAAGCTGCAGACCTGAAAGCATTGCAATTTTTCCCCGATTTTCAGGCCTGCCACGCAGCCTCGCAGCCCGGCAGGTCCGCTCCCCGCAAATCGGCACCCCGCCTTGGCGCAAAACGCTTATGAAGAGGTTTTCACTGATACTTTTTTTAGCAGGCCCAATGGATTCTGTCAATGATAAAACGCACGGGTTTAAAAAGGGTTAAAGGATAAAACAACAATATTTACGGCACGTTAATTAAAAAATCCCCTGCGTCCGCAAGACCTGCGGGATCAGGCGGCATCTTCGTCACCGTCCGCCGGGGATTGTTTTTCCACGGGCTTTTTGCGGCCGAAGATTTTCGCCCCGATGATGCTGATTTCATATAGGACAATCAACGGCAGCGCCATCATGACCTGGGTGACCACATCCGGCGGGGTCAGGATGGCGGCCCCGGCAAAAAAAATCAGCAGGGCGTATTTTCTGTTTTTTTTCAGAAAATCCACTGAAACAATGCCCAGTCTGGCCAGGAAAGTCAAAACCAGGGGCAGTTCAAAAACCAGGCCGAAGGCCAGCAGCATCTTGGCGGCAAAACCGAAATACTCTTTCATGGACGGCAGGGGCCGGATGGTTTCCGTGGCAAAACCGAGAAAAAATTTAAAGCCCCAGGGAAAGACGATGAAATATCCGAACAGCGCACCGCCGATGAAAAAAAAGGAGGAAAGCAAGACGATGGGCACCAGGATGCGACGTTCCTTACGATACAATCCGGGGGCCACAAACATCCAGAACTGATAGATCAGCACCGGACTTGCCAGGATGAGCCCGGCAAGGAGGGCGACTTTTAAATAGGTAAAAAACGCTTCCGGCAGACCGGTATAAATCAGGGTCTGCCCCTCTTTCATGACCGATACCAGGGGATGGACCAGGATCTTGAACAGCTGTTCCTTGAATCCGAAGGCCGCCACAAAGCCGACCGCCACGGCAATGAAACAGCGAATCAGGCGTTTGCGAAGTTCATCGAGGTGGGCTGTAAACGGGGCTTTATCATCCTCATGCATCGTCAGCAGGTCCTTTTACCGGGGTCTCAGCTTTATCAGGGTCGTCATTGGCCGGCGGGGAGGATGTCCGGGATTTGGCCGGGTCCGGATCCGGTGTCGCGGCATCTGCCTGAAAGTCGTCAAAAGCGGATTTGAGCTTGTCTAAAGGCGGTTGATCATCCGGTTCGGTTGCGGCGTCGGATTTTTCAGCAGGTTTTTCGCTATCGTCTTCGGCGGTTTTTTCCGCGTCCGGTTTTAGATCGATCGCTTCTTTGACATCCTCGTTGATCCCGTTAAAGGCCTTTTTGACTTCCGACAGTTCCTCGTCGATGTGCATGGTTTCTTTCAGTTCGTTGGTGGCTTTTTTAAATTCCCGCATGGCGCGGCCCAGGGATTTGGCCAGGTCGGGAAGCTTTTTAGGGCCGATGACGATCAGGGCGATCGCCAGGATCAACAGCATTTCGGGCATGCCGATGCCGAACATG
>JAOZPY010000495.1:1484-2992 GCA_029932495.1 Desulfobacterales bacterium | reverse complement strand
CCGGAGACCGTGGCGGCTTTTCGCCGGGAGCTGCACCTGGATCTGCCCCCCCACGTGCGTTACGTCAAATGGCTGAAAGGTTTTTTGCATGGTGACATGGGAAACTCCCTGGCCAACGGTCGACCGGTGGCAGGCCTGATCGAATGGCGCTTTGCCAACACGATTTTTCTGGCCGCCAGCGCGGCGATACTCTCCCTGCCAATAGCGGTAATCCTGGGCATTCTGGCGGCCCTTTACCGCAACAGCCTGTTTGACCGCATCATTTCAGCCGCCACCTTGAGCGCCATCTCTTTTCCGGAATTTTTCTGGGCCTATATTCTCATATTTTTGCTGGCCGTGAAAATCCCGCTTTTCCCAAGCATCGCGGATATCAACGCCCAGATGTCCTTCGGACAAAAAATCTATGCCATTATACTGCCCAGCCTGACCCTGACCCTGGTGGTCCTGGCCCACATGATGCGCCAGACCCGGGCCTCGATTCTCAATGTGCTGTCCAGCCAGTACATCGAGATGGCCAAGCTCAAGGGGCTGAAGCGTCTGCGCATCATTGTTCTGCATGCCTTTCCCAATGCCCTGTCGCCGGTGATCAACGTGGCGGCCCTGGACCTGGCCTACCTGGTGGTGGGCGTGGTAATCGTCGAAGTGGTATTCGTTTATCCGGGCCTGGGACAGCTGCTGGTCGATTCGGTGGCCAAGCGGGATCTGCCCGTGGTGCAGGCCAGTGGACTGATTTTTGCCGCCGTATACGTGGGGATGAACCTGCTGGCGGACATTTTGTCGATTTTAAGCAACCCCCGGTTGCGTAATCCCCGCTAAGGAGACTTAACGGCATTGTTTAAATTAATACGACAATCCCCCTGGAGTGCGCGGATTGGGTTGGCCATCGTTCTGATCAACGTGGCCGCGGCGATTCTGGCGCCGGTCATCTCCCCTTACAGCGAAACCGAAATCACCGGCGATGTCTGGCTGCCCCCCAGCGTCGAGCACTGGATGGGGACCGACCATCTGGGCCGCGACATGCTGACCCGCATGCTGTACGGTGCGCGCAACACCATCGGCCTGGCTTTTGTCATTACGCTGATCTCCTTTACCGTGGGCAGTATTTTCGGATTTCTGGCCGCCACCCTGGGAGGATGGACCGACCAGGTGCTCAGCCGGGTGGTGGATATCATGATGGCCTTTCCGACACTGATTTTCGCCCTGATGGTGTTGTCGGTGCTGGGCACCTCCACAGCGGTGCTGGCGGTCACCATCGCCCTGCTGGATTCCACCCGGGTCTACCGCCTGTCGCGCGCGGTGGCCATGGACATCGAGGTTATGGAGTTCGTGGAAGCCGCCCGGCTACGGGGTGAAAAAATCGGCTGGATCATGACCCGGGAGATCCTGCCCAATTCCCTGCCGCCGTTGGTGGCCGAATTCGGCATGCGCTTTTGCTTCGTGTTTTTATTCATCGCCGCCCTGTCTTTTCTGGGCCTGGGCATCCAGCCCCCCACGGCGGACTGGGGCGG
>JAOZPY010000495.1:0-1384 GCA_029932495.1 Desulfobacterales bacterium | reverse complement strand
TGGGCATGGCGGCCATGGGCTACACCCGGCCGGGCTGCCGCATTGTCAGCGGTTCCATCACCTTTGACGACATCGAACTGGTGGGTGCTCCCGATACGGTCACCCGTGATATCCGGGGTGCCCGGATCGCATACGTGGCCCAAAGCGCAGCGGCTTCTTTCAATCCATCCCACCGTCTGATCAAACAGTATGCGGAAACACCGGTGCAGCACGGCCTGATGGGTTTTGAAGATGCCAAAAAAAGGGCTGTCGACATGTACCGGCGCCTGCTGCTGCCGGATCCGGAAGGCATCGGCTACCGCTATCCGCACCAGGTTTCCGGCGGCCAGCTGCAACGGGCCATGGTGGCCATGGCTATGGCCTGTGACCCGGACATCATCGTGTTTGACGAACCCACCACCGCCCTGGACGTCACCACCCAGATTGAGGTTTTGACGGCCATCAAGCAAATCACCGCCGGCCAGGATCGGGCTGCGATTTACATTACCCACGACCTGGCCGTGGTCGCCCAGCTGGCCGATCGCATCATGGTGCTGCGCTATGGTGAACTGGTGGAAGAAAACAATACCCGCCTGCTGCTGGCCAATCCAAACCAGGAATATACCCGGCAACTGCTATCAGTGCGCAATCTCAGTGAAGAAAAGGACTTATCGGCTTCAGAGCATGATATTATCCTGGAGGCTCAAGACGTGTCGGCCAGCTACACCGATCAGGTCAAGGTGCTCGAAAGTATCAACCTCCAGATCCGGCGGGGGCGCACGGTGGCGCTGGTGGGAGAATCCGGCAGCGGCAAAAGCACGCTGGCCCGGGTGATCGCCGGGCTGTTGCCGCCGCTCGAGGGCCGAATATTATTCGGGGGCGAAGTGCTGCCGGCGGCGTTGAAGTCACGTGCCAGGGAAGACCTACGTAAAATCCAGATGATCTACCAGATGCCGGACACGGCCCTCAATCCCCGCCATAAAGTCAGCAAGATCATCGGCCGTCCGCTGGCGTTTTACTTCCACTCCAGCGGCGATGAAAAACGCCGCCGCATTCTGGAGTTGCTGGAGATGATTGAGCTGCCAAAAAGATATATCGACCGCTATCCGGATGAGCTGTCCGGCGGCGAAAAACAACGTATCTGCATTGCCCGGGCCCTGGCGGCCCGACCGGAAGTCATTATCTGTGATGAAGTCACCTCGGCGCTGGATCAGTTGGTGGCCAAGGGCATCTTGCAGCTGCTGCAAAACCTGCAAAACGAGCTGCACGTCTCCTACCTGTTTATCACCCATGATCTGGCCACGGTCAAGGCCATTGCCGACGAGATCGTTGTCATGTGGAAGGGCAGAATTGTCGAACAGGGGGTCAAAAAAGACGTTTTGGCGCCCCCTTACCACGAATACAC
>JAOZPY010000494.1 GCA_029932495.1 Desulfobacterales bacterium | reverse complement strand
CTGAAAAAATATCACGTCCATTTTGTGGGAATCGGCGGCATTGGGATGAGCGGCATTGCTGAACTGCTGCTGAATTTAGGATACCAGGTCTCCGGCTCGGACCTTCAGAGCTCAGACATCACCAGCCGTCTCAAAGACCTGGGCGGCGTTATATTCAAAGGGCATGCCGAGGAGCATATCAACGGTGCCGACGTGGTCGTGATCTCCTCGGCCATTGCCGGTGACAACCCGGAAGTGCTGGCCGCCAGACAGGCTTCGGTTCCGGTAATTCCCCGGGCCGAAATGCTGGCCGAACTGATGCGCTTAAAGTACAGTGTGGCCGTCGCCGGTGCCCATGGCAAGACCACCACCACCTCGATGGTGGCCTCGGTGCTGGCCCGCGGCGGTCTGGATCCAACGGTGGTCATCGGCGGCAAGTTGAAAAGCATCGGCTCCAACGCAGTTTTAGGCCAGGGGGATTTTATTGTCGCCGAAGCCGATGAAAGCGACGGGTCTTTTTTAAAATTTTCACCGGCCATCGCCGTGGTGACCAATATCGACCGGGAGCACCTGGATTTTTACCCGGATCTGGAGGCCATCAAGGATGTATTTGCAAGCTTTATCGACCGCATCCCCTTTTACGGTCTGGCGATCCTGTGCCTGGACAACGAGTCCATTCAGGATCTGATCCCCCGGATCAAAAAGCGATACACCACCTACGGCATGAGCAGTCAGGCGGATTTTCAGATCCGGGAAGTGACGTTCGAAAACAGGCGCAGCCGCTTCAGTGTTTACCGGCAAGGCCACCTGCTGGGCAGCATCACATTGAACCTGCCGGGAATGCACAACGTCTACAATGCCACCGCCGGCATTGCGGTGGGCATGGAACTGGATATCCCGTTTGAAGCGATCCAGCAGGCCCTGGAAACCATTGAGGGCGTACAGCGGCGGCTGGAAATCAAGGGAGAAGTCAACGGGGTTACCGTGGTGGATGACTATGGACATCACCCGACGGAGATAAAAACCACCCTGGAGGCTCTCGCGAACTGCTGGCCGGGCAGGCGCAAGGTGGTGGTCTTTCAGCCCCACCGCTATACCCGCACCCAGGCCTTGTTCGATGATTTTACCCGTTCTTTTTACCAGTCCGATATCTTGCTGGTTCTGCCGATCTATGCCGCTGGAGAAAAGAAAATAAAGGGCGTCACCGGCCACCGGCTGTGCGAGGGGATTAAATCCCACGGGCACCGGGACGTCTTTTGCGCCCGGAGCATGCAGCAGGCGATCGGCTACCTGAAAGAAAATGTAAAACCCGGTGATGTCCTGCTGACCCTGGGCGCCGGGGATGTGTGGAAAGTCGGCATGCAGCTGCTTGGGGAACAAAAACACAAAGAAAAGACCGGCGGTTCGTCCCCGCCGTGAAGTGAATTCACCTTTATTGAAGGTTCAACCATGGCCGTGCGTAAAAAGCCGCGCAAAAATTACCGCAAGGGCGCAAAAAACCGCCGCAGCCTCACTGTCCCCAGGCGACTGCTGCTGGCATTCAAACTGTCAGCCGGCATAACAATGGTAGCGGCGATGACTGTTTTTTTTATTCTGGTTTATGATCTGGTGACCCAGAGCGACTATTTCCGCATCCGCAAACTGACGGTTGCGGGCACCCATCGCCTGAGCGCCGAACAGGTCGTCCGTCAGGCCGGTATCGCAAAAAAAGCCAATATTCTGGCGGTCAACCTTTCACTGGCCCGCAAGCGGCTGCTGGCCCATCCCTGGATCGCAACGGCTGAAATCAGTCGACAGATCCCCGACGGGCTGAGCATCCGCATTCAAGAGCAACAGCCACTGGCCATCGTGGATGTCGGACGGCGGTTTTTGATCAATCAGCGCGGAGAAATATTCAAGGCCTGGGAGATTTCGGACCCGCAAAATCTGCCGGTAATCAGTGGGTTGAAGCTGTCCGATCTGGTGGTTGACCAACGGCCGGAAGCCCGAAGCGCAGCGCCTTGCACGCCAGCATTTCACGCCGTTATGCAGGTGCTGCAGCTGGGTCAGCAACGCACCAGCATACTTCCCAATCAGCTCATCCGGCGCATCCAGGTGGACCGCCAAATCGGCCTGACAGTTTATGCCTTTGACCGACTGAAGGCCATCAGCCTGGGATACAATGACTATCCGGGAAAGTATAGCATGCTGGCAAAATTAATGGCCTATCTCAAGGGGCAGCGGCACATTTTGGACTTTGACCGCATTGATTTAAATAACCCGCAACGGGTGGTTGTCAATCCCGTAAAATTTGAGTCCCGGGCCACGGGATCCTAAGGAGGGCTGGTATGCAACATCAAAAGGACATCATCGTGGGGCTTGATATCGGAACGACCAAAATCTGTGCGGTCGTCGGCGAGGCTTCCGGTGGGGACATCAACATTATTGGTATCGGGACCCACCCTTCCATTGGGCTTCGCAAGGGGGTGGTGGTCAATATCGAATCCACCGTGGATTCCATCAAAAAGGCGGTGGAAGAAGCCGAACTGATGGCGGGTTGCGAAATTTCATCGGTGTATGCCGGAATCGCCGGAGGGCACATCACCGGCTTCAACAGCCGCGGAATCGTAGCCATCAAGGGATCGGAGATAACCGAAAACGACGTCCAGCGGGTCATCGATGCGGCCCGCGCCGTGGCGATCCCCATGGATCGGGAGGTCATCCATGTTTTGCCCCAGGAATTTATCGTCGATGACGAGGCCGGCATTCAAAACCCGGTGGGGATGGCCGGTGTCCGGTTGGAAGCCAAAATCCACATTGTCACCGGTGCGGTGACCTCAGCCCATAACATCGTCAAATGCGCCAATCGCTCCGGGCTGGACGTCTGCGATATTGTGCTCGAATCCCTGGCTTCCGGCGAGGCCGTGCTGACTGAAGAAGAAAAGCAGCTGGGCACCGCGCTGCTGGATCTCGGGGGCGGAACCACCGATCTGGCCATATTTTCCGGTAAAAACATCAAGCACACCTTCGTGCTGG
>JAOZPY010000493.1 GCA_029932495.1 Desulfobacterales bacterium | reverse complement strand
TCAAAGTTCAATTGCTGACCGGCGACGTGCCGAGTCCGCTGAATGTTCCCACCGGCTGCGCTTTTCATCCCCGCTGTCCAATCACCGGTGATGAATGTCGCCGGGAAAGGCCGCAACTGATCGAAAAGCATCCCGGGCATTGGGTGGCATGCTTTAAAGCCGATAGCTGATAGTGTTATTGGATCATCTCCCGGCAAGGGTGATCCAGCTGAATTGGAGAGAAACCGTGGCTTGCGACTGCCCCTGCAGGCATTGCCCAAAAGGAGTTTGGCCGCATGAATATTTCCGAATACACCCGCTATGATGGCCTCGGGCTGGCGGATCTGATCCGCCGAAAAGAGGTGAGTGCCAAAGAGGTGGCCCAACTCATGCTGGAGGGGGTCGAAAAGCTCAATCCGGCGATAAACGCGGTGGTAGAAATTTATGGCGATCGTATTGGCAGGGCTGACCAATTGTTTTCGCCGGAAGCACCCTTTGCGGGGGTCCCGTTTTTTCTCAAAGATCTGGGTGCCGCTGAAGCCGGCCAAGCCCAGGAGATGGGCAGCCGTCTGGCAAAGGGCCAAATCATTGCAACGGATGCCTGGTTGACCATGCGATTCAAGCAGGCCGGACTCATCATTCTCGGGCGCACCAGTACCCCCGAGTTCGGGTTTGCGGCGACCACCGAATCCATCCTGACCGGCGTTACACGCAATCCCTGGGATTTGAACCGGATTGCCGGCGGTTCCAGCGGTGGGGCCGCGGCTGCGGTGGCTGCCGGAATTTTACCAATGGCCCATGCCAGCGATGGTGGCGGCTCCATCCGCATCCCGGCGGCCTGCTGTGGCGTTGTCGGTCTAAAGCCCTCCCGGGGACGGGTTTCCTGTGGCCCGGACACCGATGAACGCCTTTTCGGTCTGGCCCAGGAGTTTGTCATCAGCCGCTCCGTCAGGGACACGGCCGCCCTGCTGGATGCCGTGAGCATGCCCGCCCCGGGCGATCCCTTTATCATCACCCGGGCCGGTCAACCCTTTTTTAAGGAAATTGGCGTTCCAGCTGCAAAGCTGCGGATTGCCTTTACGGCTGAAAGCTGGACCGGCGTTGATGTGGATCCACAAATTGCCGCCAGGGCCAATGACATTGCATTGCTGTGCGAAGAAATGGGGCACCGTGTCGAGGTGTCTGGACCGCACTTTGAGCTTGAACCTTATTTCGACGCCCTGGGGGTGCTGTGGAACTGTTCGCTGGGGTTTGCCTGTGACCAGCTCGCCCGCAAAATGGGCCGCCCCGTGGATGCCCGCCACCTGGAGCCTGTAACGCTCAAAGTGTATGAAAAAGCCGGGCAAATATCTGCAGCTGACATATTGCGTGCCAGAGCGGCGTTAAACGTGACCCGCCGTCAAGTAGGGGCTTTTTTCGAAAATTACGACTTGCTGTTGACGCCGACCATTGCCCGACTGCCCGTCGCAACCGGCACCATTGACCAGAATCAGGATATACCTCTTGAAGACTGGTACCTCGGTACGGCGCCCTTCAATGCGTTTACCAATCTGTTCAATGTCACCGGTCAGCCGGCCATATCCCTTCCTTTATGCGAGAGTACAGAAGGGCTTCCCATTGGCATGCAGTTCGTCGCCGGTTTTGGCAAAGAAGCGTTATTGATCCGAATTGCCAGTGCCCTCGAGCAGGCCCTGCCCTGGATCGAACGCAAATCAACAGTGCATGTCAGTACCTGAAGTGCCCACAGGAGGCAATCATAGAAAAACGGAGGAAACATATGGCCAGAAAACTTGGTGTTGCCGGAATACAGATGAATGTTGTTTACGGCGAAGACAACTCGGAAGCCATGCTGAAAAAATTGCGGGTGGTCGCAGCACTGTTTCCCTGGGTGGATATCATTTTTTTCAGCGAACTGTGTCTCTGCGGGGTGGACTGGCGTCTGGCCATGCCTGTTGACACTGCGGTGGTGGATAAGTTCCGGCAATGGGCCCGCAAGGAACGTAAATGGCTCATCCCGGGATCGTTTTACGAGCAGCAGGACGATAAAATTTACAACACCGCCGTGGTCATCTCTCCGGACGGCGAAATTGTCGCCCGCTACCGAAAAATGTTTCCCTGGCTGCCCCTGGAAGAAAGTGTGGCCGGTAAAGATTTTTGTGTTTTCGATATTCCCGGAAAGGGGCGTTTCGGGCTTTGCATCTGTTATGACCAGTGGTTTCCCGAACTGGCGCGAACCCTGGCCGGCATGGGGGCTGAAGCCGTGTTCTGTCCCACGGCCACGATCACGCCGGACCGGGTCCAGGAAATGGTGATGGCCCGGGCCAATGCCATTGCCAACCAGTATTTCTGGTTTTCCTTAAACGGTATGGGAGCCGGCGGAATCGGCCAGTCGGTGTTCATCGATCCGGAAGGCCGGATCCTGCAGCAGTCCGGAGAGGGTGAACGCATAATGACGGAACTCATCGACCTGGACCTGGTGTCGCGGGTGCGTGAGTACGGCACAGCGGGACATTGCCAGGTGTTAAAATCCTTTGGTGCTTTCAAGGGCCGGTTTCCCGTGTATCAGAAAAAGATGCACCGCGACATGTTTAAATTCCTGGGACCGGTAAAACTTCACCGTAAGATCGTGAAATGAAACCGGTCTTTTAAGGAGCAGCGAAAATTTGAGAGGAGGTGATGGCGCCTGTTATTATTAGCCGGAGGCATTCTGCGCCGGCAACCCGTTAAACAATAAGGAGGAAAAGATGAAATCGCAACTCAAAACCGTTTTACCCCTTGTGGCCGTTATCGCCCTGGCCCTGGCACTGGCGCCGGTATCCGGGCAGGCGGCAAAACTGCCGAAAAACATCCTGGTGTATGCCTGCACCGACAGTGTCACCACCTGGGATCCCAGCGCCAGCTTTTCCGTGGAGCTGACCTACCTGGCCAATATTTATGAACCGCTGATCTGGGTAAGCCCGCCGGGCAGCGACAAACCGTTTCGCCCCGCCCTGGCCGAGTCGTGGGAAAAATCCGCCGACGGGTTGA
>JAOZPY010000492.1 GCA_029932495.1 Desulfobacterales bacterium | reverse complement strand
GGATATGGTTTGCGGTCATTTTTATATCTCACTGGATTCAGCCCGACGCCAGGAACTGCTGACCCTGTTTCCCCTTGCATCATGTGACAAATGCCGGGAATTATTACAAAGAGAAACACCATGGCGGAAAGACCATGGGCAGGAACTGCTGACTCATATCTGTCTTGAACACCCTAATAAAGCACCAAAGATCGTGCCGCAATGGATGCGGCTGGCTTTCAAGACAATAACCGAGGCCGGGCTTTCCTTCGGTTTTCTCGAACTTGTCGAAATTCACAACCGGCTGCTTCCCATATTGCCCCCGGTCTCTGTAAATAAAAATGATTCCTTCCGGGAAGAAATGATGCGGCTGAAAGAACAGACCGACCAGGTTGGCGAACTGGTCAAGAACAAACTGGAACAAATCGTTGCCGGCCCGGCAGATTCACCAGGTTTTGGCTTTGCCGCCCTAGCCTGGAGCGGAGCGCGGGGGTCCAAACAAACCCGTCAGTTGGTCGGCAGGCGGGGGGTTCTCGATCCCGGAAATACCGGATTTACATATTGTCCCCGGGACTTTTTTATCCCCCGGTCACTGGTAGAGGGAATCACGGTCGAAAAATCTTTCAATGCGGCGATGAACGCCCGCAGTTCAATGGTGGACAAGAAGCTGGGAACCGGTCGCGCCGGCCACTTGATGCGTTCCCTGGTCCTAGTACTCTGGGATTGGAAGGTCCGACCAGGCGACTGCGGTCGGAATGACGATATCGACCGGTTATTGTACGGATGCCAATGGCGCGGCGAGAAGAGAATCTGCGCCGCCTGTTACGGTCTTCCTGCCGGTTATGATTCGCTGCCGGACGGTTACCCGGCCGGCCTGATTGCTGCCCAGTCTTTCGGTGAACGCGGCACCCAGTTGTCGATGCAGAGCTTTCACACGGCCGAACGGCAACTATCGATAGATGATGTTACTGCTTTACTGGAAGGCCGGGATCTGGCCAACGACTCCAAAAACTGGTTTACTGATGAGCAGGATGTCGACGGTTTTATAGAACGCATTAAAAAGGAAAGCGGCTACCGCTCGCTGGATGAACGCCATCTGTATCTTATCTGGCTGGCGATTCATCAGAGCACCGGAAAAACCCTGACCAGCGCCTGGGAAGAAAACCGCACCCCATTGTCCGGGCTTACCGGACCCGGCCAGGAACTTTTTTTGTCCACACTGCTGGAGATGAATGAAATTGAATGCCTGAGCTCGCCACTGGCCCGCATTCTAACGTCCCGAATCCCGGAATAAAATGGAGGCTTTTGATGATCGGTAAAAGTAAAACATCCACAGGCGGTTATCATAAATCCCGGTCGCAAACAATAGAGAAAACGCGCCGGTCCCAGAGAAAAGCCGAGTTTATTCCCAGCCGAAACCGGGTGTTCGTGATGACGCCGAAAGAACTGCAGGAGCAGTGGGAAAGCTACGGGGATGAGATGGAAAACTACGTTGCCCCCCCGATAACGGAGGAAGAACTGCTGGATATGGATTCAGAACTGGAAATTCTGGACGAGGACATGATTTCCATTGACGAAACAGTCGGTCCACCCGCGGCCTCTACCTTCGTCAAACCGGGCGCCGAACCTGAATTTGTCATCAGTCCGGAGGTCTCTCTCGGAGAAGTGTATTCCCTGGTTGTTTTCCCGGACCGGGAAGGACGGTGGCTTTGCCGTTTCGAAATACCCCGGTGGATGTTCAGCTTCATTCCGGTTGAAAATCGGGAATATATCCACCGGCTGCGGAATTTTCTGGAAGCCCTGGCAAACTGGCTGGAAAAAGAAAAACAAGAATTTTTACGGCGCCCGACCCCGGAAAATTTTGTCAGGAAAGAGGATTGCCGCCCGGGAAACTGTCTCCTGCAACAGAAGGTGTTCCTGCAACGCCTCCATTCATTTGTGAATCATGGAATAACCGAAGCGGACTTTTCCCGCCTGCAGGACAAGATCTGGCTTTTCTGGCCGGATCAGAGCATGCCCCTGTCTGCCGTTTTCTCCGGGCCGCAGACGGCACAGTTTCGTCTGGCGTGGGTAATCGAAGGCTGTTTCAGAAAATACCTGGAGAGTGAACTGCACTGGAGAGAAACACGGCGGTATCCGGATGGCTTTACCAGGGAGGAACTGGAATTAATGGGTTCAAGATTTGAGCTCCTGGATCCCGAAGAGCGGCTCTATCTGCTCTGCCGGGAAGTGGAAATGGTAAAAAAGATCGACCAGGTCTATCGGGCCGTAATTGAAAGGGTGAACAAACATGCCCAAAATTGACAACAAGCATTTGTCTCCGCTTTCATGGAATGATGATGAATTGCAGGCTGCCGCCCGGCAACTGGCTGACAGTCGTAACCTGGCTTTCATCTATCTGGCCGAAAACCGGTCATACAATGAGTGGGCCGGGGGAAATGAGAAACCCTGGCGGGGGAAAAACCGGCCGCGGAAAATTGTTATTCTCTGGGGCGCCCGGCCGATGGATCCGGCGGCGGTACTTTCATGGCGTTGCGGCCTGGTGGAGGAGCCTGGTATTTCATTTAAGTTAATATACCTTCCGGGTAAAGAGAAACCGTCTTCCTGGTCTCAATGGCTGGCAAAACAAATCGGTCCCTGGGCTGCAGAACGTGCAGATCCTGAAGATGTTGCCTTTAAAACCGGAGAGTTGGTAGTTTATCGGAAAACCAACGCTATGGCTGTTATGACCGGTTATGATCCTTCCTTTCTGACTGTTTCTCCCCGGGGAAAAATGGCGGCTGTCCTGGAACAGCTTGATGAGTGCAAGAAGGTTTTTTTCGAAATGATGGGAAACAGAACTCCTCTGAAAGAACGGCGCGAACAGGTTTTTGCGGTGCTTGACAAGCTGCTGGCCGCCGAATTCATGAATCAGGAAAATCTCGACGAACGGCGCCGCAAGGTTGAAGAGCTCTCCGATGGCTTGCGGCAAACCCTGCGGGAACAGAACTTTGACGTCAACCGGAGCATGCTGCCGCGGGTTCTCCTT
>JAOZPY010000491.1 GCA_029932495.1 Desulfobacterales bacterium | reverse complement strand
CAATCGTTTGCTGTTTGTCGCTTAGCGATTCCAGCCGCAGAATAAAACGGGTGCGGTTTCTGATCAGTTGCGGCAACCCTTCTATGTGGCCGACAACATTCCAACGGTGGGTATCAGCAAAATGAATGATAGAATTGGTGGGAAAGGCCGGTGCTGTCCAGGGCTGGATGGACAAATAGCCCAGGGCGACAGTAATCAGTAAAGGCGCTGCAAGTACAGACCGGCGTCGATAGAGGCACCAGACGATGTAGCCCATGGCCGTGAGCGCCGCGACGGCAGCCCATATTTTAAACCCGGCCAATTCAACCCCCAGCACGATTCCACCCATCAGCGCCAACAGCAGCGGGATCGCAGGACGAAAAAAAACAGCCTCATCCGGATCATCGCTTGTCTGCGGTAGAAATCTCTCATTCATGGCAGTCAATTTGCGAAATGCGGCCGGCAGTAGAAAAAACCCCGCAACTATGAGGAGATCACTTCGATATTCGACATTCCTTGTTCGGCATTCTGCGGTTCAATAGGCCACAGGATTACAAAACCGACAGCTGCCATGGCCATATTTTGAGTATATGCGATGCTTAAAGCCGGGTCAGGTTATCTGCAGCGTCATCCTGTCCGTTGGATGGCGGCCCCCAGGGCGGCAAACTTTTTTTCGATGGCTTCATATCCACGATCCAGGTGGTAAACCCGGTTGATCCGGGTCACCCCCTCTGCGACCAGACCGGCAAGGATCAGTGAAGCGCTTGCCCGCAAGTCGGTGGCCATCACCGGAGCGGCAGACAGTCGCGGCACCCCCCTGACAATGGCGCTATTGCCGGAAACCTGGATATCCGCTCCCATGCGTCGCAGTTCACTGACATGTATAAAGCGGTTTTCAAAAATGGTTTCGGTAATCATGCTGGTTCCCCCGGCAATGCTCATCAACACCATGAACTGGGCCTGCATATCCGTGGGAAATCCCGGATAAGGCTGGGTTTTAACATCCACGCTGGCAATCTCCGCCCTGCGGGTGATATGCATCGTGTGTTCGGAAAGATTGATTTCTGCCCCCACTTGGCGCAGCTTGTCCACAAGGGCTCCGAGATGTTCCGGCTCACAGTCCATCAGCGTAACATCCCCCCCGGTAAGGGTGGCGGCCACCATGAAAGTGCCGGCTTCGATGCGATCCGGCACAATGGTGGTTGCAACCGGTTTCAAAGCACAAACCCCGTTGATGGTAATCACTGCGGTTCCGGCTCCCCGGATATCGGCCCCCATCCTCATCAGCGTGTCCGCCAGGGCGACAATTTCCGGCTCCCGGGCGGCATTGCGCAATATGGTGGTCCCCTGGGCGAGCACAGCGGCCATCATTAAATTTTCAGTGCCGGTCACCGTGACGATATCAAAATAAATTTCCGCCCCCTTCAGACAGGACGCAGACGCCTCGACATAGCCGTGCTTCAACTCAATGGAGGCACCCATGGCGGCCAGCCCTTTTAAATGCAAGTTAATCGGACGCGCCCCGATGGCGCACCCTCCCGGCAGCGACACCCGGGCCTTGCCCAATCGGGTCACCAGGGGACCGAGAACCAGAATCGAAGCCCGCATCTTGCGAACCAGGTCGTAGGGCGCCTCGGGCTGAATCGGGCCACCGGTATCGATTTGCACCGTCTGGGCCTCGGTCGACACCCGGGCGCCGAGATGCGACAGAAGCATGGCCGTGCTGTGAATGTCCATTAAATCGGGCACATTGTGGTAAACATTCACCCCGTCAGATAGAAGTGAAGAAACCAGTATCGGCAACGCAGCGTTTTTCGCCCCGCTGATACGTACCTCCCCTTGCAAGCGACGGCCGCCTTCAACGATGATTTTATCCATTTCATTTTCCTTGCGGTTTACAAAAAAAAGCGCCCGCCCCTAGCTGCATCCGGGACAAGCGCTGTTTTATAGTTGACGGCGCAAAAGGCCTAATGATGGTTTCCGTCATTTTCTCTGGACGCGTCCACGGCGGCCTTAATAATGCAATAGGTGACTCCCAGACCCATAATCGTCAGGGCATACCACAGTCCGCCCATAAACAGCATGTGTCCCGCATCCCAGATCCATTCAAAATTAAAAGGAAACATGTCTTTCTCCCTCTATTGGAGCTTATGCCTGCGCCGGTTTCAGTTCCGCCTCGGATGCCTCCGCCGGCTCCTGCGCCTGCGTCGATTCAACCTCAACTGCCGGTGATTCAATCGGGTTCAACTCCCGCTCCTGGGGAAATACGGGCAAATAGCGATACGACAGCGACACCACAATGGTCCCCAGGGCCACGGGCAGCAGGGTGGTGGCAATTTCCTGCCAACTCGGAAAATACGTGAACCAGCTTTCGAAGGTCAGCACGGGTATTGCCAGTACCTGCAAAACCATCACCCAGCGGTTCAGGCAGACCCCCATGATTGCCAGCAATACGGCCAGCAGCAATATCTTCTTGTTCTTCCGGCCACGGTCGGTAATCAGGATGGCGGCCGGCAGCAGTCCCCCGAAGCCGATTTCCGCGATCAGAATCCAGATCCCGTATATGGAGCCTGGATTGTTGCTGTAAAAATCCATCAACGTAAAGCCCTTGGACGGAGCGGTCACCGTGGCCCAGTAAATGGTGTCGATAATTTTAGCGATAATGTAACCGCTGATCATCCAGCCGGAAATCTTCGCCAGCAGTTCGATGACATTGTCTTTGACCAGTTTCTTGCCGACAATTTTTTCCGTCAGCTTGGTGATAAAAATGGTAAAACACGGCCCGATGGCGGCGGCCGACCAGGTAAACAGAAAGAAAGTCCAGGGCCAGACAAAAATACCGGTTCTAAAGCCGAAAGGACGTGCGTACAGCACGCCGGGGACCCCACCCAGAGAACCCTGGTGAAAAAAGGAAAGAAAGGCTCCGGTGGCGGCAAAAATGGCCATGATTTCATGCATGTTGTGGCTCAGGTGGTGAAAGAAGGGGACCCTGTCAATCTGGCGGTTTTCCAATATCAACGGAATATACTCG
>JAOZPY010000046.1:5152-11575 GCA_029932495.1 Desulfobacterales bacterium | reverse complement strand
GAGATTGAAGCCCGGGAAAAGGTGCTTTTGCAGAAATCAAAGAGGATGATGGCGCGGCTGCCCTTCAATGAGATCGATTTGCTGATCGTCGATGAAATGGGAAAAGATATCAGCGGGGTGGGGATGGACCCCAATATCACCGGTAGAAATCGGGATCTCCTGGGGGTCTTTGATCATCCGGCACGGGTTAAACGGCTTTTTGTGCGGGAGCTTACCGCCAAAAGCAGGGGCAACGCCATTGGTATCGGCTTGGCGGACATCACTACCCGCCGGTTGGTGGACTGCATTGATTATGCCGCCACCTATAAAAATTGCATTACCGGCATCAGCCTGGAAAAGGCCGCTGTTCCCATGCACTTTGAAACCGATCGACAGGCCGTGGAAACGGCACTGAACTGCATCGGGCGCATCGCCTGGATAGACAGCAAAATCGTCAGGATTAAAAACACCCTGCAGCTGGAAACCGTGGTGGTTTCCGAAGCTTACAAAGACGAAATTAACCTGCGATCCGATCTGGAAATTATCAGCGGACCTTCCGCTTTTGAATTCAGTAGTGAAAATAACCTCCTGCCGCTGTAATCCTGTCCAATGCTGAACGCAAGTTTTTTAATTTGAAAATCCAGCAGCCAGCAGCTAAACATATCGATATGACAACCGGTATCCTATTCGACATTAAGCGCTATGCCATCCATGATGGTCCGGGGATCCGGACCACGGTTTTTATGAAAGGCTGTCCCCTGGCCTGCCCATGGTGTCACAACCCGGAAGGAATTGAACCGGTGCCTTTGCTGACCTATAATCAGAGCCGGTGCATTCGCTGTGGCGCTTGTGTTGAAAACTGTCCGCAGCAGGCGCTTCGTCTTACCGCCGAAGGTGTCGTTTCCACCGGTGTGCCCTGCACGCTGTGCTTTACCTGCACTGAAGTATGCCCCTCCGGAGCTCGGGAAAAGGTCGGCAGGCAATTGACGGCGTCACAGCTGGTCAATGAGATTCGAAAGGATGCGCCTTTTTATGACACCTCGACAGGCGGCGTCACGTTCTCGGGTGGAGAACCGTTGATGCAGGCTGAGTTTCTGCTGGAAGTGCTCGAATTCTGTGGCCATGAAAACCTGCACAGAGCTGTGGACACCACCGGTCATGCAAACCCTGAGGACCTTATGGCGGTTGCAGAGCGAACCGATCTTTTTCTTTATGATCTGAAAATGATGGATCCGGATAAGCACAAGAAATACACCGGGTTGTCCAATCACCTGATCCTGGAGAACTTAAAGTGCCTGGCTGGCAATGGCGCGGATATTATCATCCGGATACCCTTGATTGCCGGTGTAAATGACGACGTGAAGAACCTGGAACAAACTGGATCGTTTTTAAAACTGCTGGCCGGTGTGAATAAAGTCCATCTTTTGCCCTATCATGATTTTCAGAAATCCAAGTATCATCGACTTGGGATGCCATACGGCAGCGGGATCTTGAAAGCGCCTGACAGGCAGCAGCTGGCCCGTGTTCGAAAACAGCTTGAAAGTTTCGGCCTGCAGGTGGCCATCGGAGGTTAAACAAAATGAATGCAAGAATCAAAAAGCTTCGGCAGCAAAGTTTTAGGGCAGTGCCCGACATCTCGATTGAACGCGCGTTGCTGGAGACAGAATTTTACAAGGCCCATTTCGGCAAATACGAGATACCGGTCATGCGGGCGATGTTTTTCAAATATCTTTGTGAAAAAAAGACGATTTACCTCGGTGCTGACGAATTGATCGTCGGTGAACGCGGACCCAGGCCCAAATCGGTTCCAACTTTTCCAGAGTTAACCTGTCATACCGGCCGGGATCTCAAAATTCTCAATGATCGTATAATGACCCCCTTTAAAATATCGCAAGCCGACATCCAGGCTTATGAAACCCGGGTGCTGTCTTACTGGCGGGGTCGAAACATGCGTGATCGTATATTCAACCAGGTCCCTGAGCAATGGTCGGCTGCTTACAAAGCGGGTCTTTTTACGGAATTCATGGAGCAGCGGGCACCCGGGCACACCACCCTTGACGGCATGATCTATAAAACGGGAATGCGCGATTTCAAGCGGCAGATCGCCCGGCGCATCTCGTCACTTGATTTTTTGAATGATCCGGAGGCGTCCGACCAGGCGCAGCAGTTAAAGGCCATGGATATCGCCTGCGATGCGGCCATTGTTTTTGCCGAAAGGCACGCCGAGTTGGCTGAAAAATCGGCGAACACCGAGCAGGATGCGCTGCGCAAAGAAGAGCTGTTGCGCATTGCCCGGGTCTGCCGCCGGGTGCCGGCTCAAGCTCCGACGGATTTCTGGGAAGCCTTGCAAATGTACTGGTTTGTTCACCTGGGCACCATCATGGAGCTGAACGGCTGGGATTGCATGAGCCCGGGTCACCTGGACCAGCATTTGGCACCGTTTTATGAAAAAGGACTTATCGATGAAACCCTGGACCGCGAAAAAGCCAAAGAGCTGCTCAGCTGTTTCTGGATCAAGTTCAACAACCACCCGGCCCCTCCAAAGGTCGGTGTTACGGCCAAAGAGAGCGGGACCTATAACGATTTTACAAACATCAACCTGGGAGGGTTGACACGCAACGGCACCGATGGGGTCAGCGAGGTATCTTATCTCATTTTGGAAGTGCTCGATGAGCTGCACTTGCTCCAGCCGCAATGCAACGTCCAGATCAGCGACAAGACACCGGATCGCTTTTTAAAGGCGGCCTGCCGGGTGATCCGGAACGGATACGGTTATCCGTCGGTCTTCAACACCGATGAAGTCATCATGGAGCAGCTGCGGGTCGGCAAGACCGTCGAAGATGCCCGTGAAGGCGGCTGCAGCGGGTGTATCGAGACGGGTGCTTTTGGCAAGGAGGCTTACATCCTCACCGGATACCTCAATGTGCCCAAGATTCTTGAACTGGCACTGAACAGCGGGGTCGATCCATTGACCGGGCGGCAAGTTGGGCTGGCAACCGGCGATGCCAGACAATTCAAATCCTTCGATGCGCTTTATGATGCCTTTGAAAAACAGTTGAACATGATTGTTGACCTGAAAATTCGCGTCAACAATTACATTGAGCGCATGTTTGCCCATCAAATGCCGGCGCCTTTTCTATCGGTGCTGATCCGAGACTGCATCGCCAAGGGCAGAGATTATTACAATGCCGGACCGAGATACAATACCACCTACATTCAGTGCTGCGGCATCGGCACGATTACCGACAGCCTCGCGGCCATCAAGACCCACGTGTTCGATCAGAGGGCTGTCACCATGGAGCAGCTGCTCGATGCCCTGGCATGCGACTTTGCAGGTCACGAAGCGCTGCGCCTGCGGTTGCATAATAAGACCGCTTTTTTCGGCAATGACGATGATCGGGCGGATTGCCTCATGCAGCGCGTGTATGGCTCATTGTTTAACGCCATCGACCAGAAGCCCAATACCAAGGGGGGAGTGTATCACCTGAACATGCTGTCGACGACCTGCCATATCTATTTTGGCAAAATGCTGGGTGCCAGTGCCAACGGAAGGCGGGCGGGGAAACCGATTTCCGACGGCACCTCGCCTTCCCACGGTGCCGATCGCAACGGACCGACAGCCGTGATTAAGTCACTGGGAAAAATGGATCAGGTCAAATCCGGCGGAACGCTGCTCAACCAGCGTTTTTTACCGGACCTGCTGGAAACCGAGGCCGATATCACTAAATTTGCGCAGCTGATTCGAACTTATTTCAAATTAAACGGGCATCATGTCCAGTTTAACATCGTGAGCAGCGACACGCTCAAAAAAGCCCAGGTCTATCCGGATGACTACCGGGACCTGCTGGTGCGCGTGGCGGGTTACAGTGACTATTTCGTGGACCTGGATGCCTATCACCAGCAGGAGATCATCGCCAGAACCGAGCATGGGTCTTTTTAAGGCTAATTGAGAAGCGCTTTGACCTGGGCAACAAGTTCGGCATTCGAAAAAGGCTTGGTAATATAGGCATCTGCCCCAAGCGACATGCCCTTGGCGATTTCTTCCTCACGGCCCTTGGCGGTTATGAATATTATTTTAATGTTTTGATAGTCGGGATTCAAACGGACAATTTCGCAAACCTCATACCCGTCAATTCCAGGAAGCATGATGTCCAACAGCACGAGATCTGGTTTGTAATGGTAAATCAGATCCAGGGCATCTTCCCCCCTTTCTGCGATCATGACTTTATAGCCCTGCTGCTCCATTAAAAATTGGAGGGACACCACAACATTCGGCTCGTCGTCTACTATGAGGATTTCTTTTGCCATCCGGTATTCACATCCCCGCTGTTTTTAACTTCAGCCCTTCAATTGCCAGAAAGGTCCGGTTTTGCCAATTTCTTCAAACGATGCGATCATTTCCATGGCATACTGACGGCTGTTGGAAACCCAATTACCATCCAGGCGGCGTCGAAAATAGTTGCCTGAAAAAAGTTTGACGAGATCATTTAAAGGGATCATCCCCTCCTCGGTGCCGGCCACGAATCCGGACCAGTTGCGAACATGCTCTTCCGACCGGAAGAGATTCATGGTCGCTCAGGCATAGGGGATATCCTCGAACCATTTGCGAAACGGCACGGATACGTATCCCATTATTTGCGCCGGTTCGGCCTGCAGGACCTCACCATCGCGTATCTGGACCCTGATCGGCTGCCCGCAATCCAAACACGGGGCGTCTATCTGTACGGTTTTGCCGGGAAACAGCCAGCAAACTGCCAGCGATTCGAATCCTCACTGACCGAACCATTTCTGTTCCCCGTCGATGGTAATGCGATACTGGGTGGGCAGATGGTTAAAGGGGGCAAAAGAGGTGATAAAATCCGTTTTGGGAAACAACCAGCCGGGAACGCCGGCTGCAAAAAGCTCATGAACGGCCTTGCGGCCTTCTTCCACGGAGACCCCCAGTTCAGCGGCAACTTCCGTATAGTGAGGGGCCTGACCGGATTTGACCATCCGCTTGATGATGATGTCAAATACACGGTCCAGGCGGGTAGGTTCGCTCATGGTTTCCTCCTTTCTAAAATTATTCAGCCAATGGGCTTTAGCGGCACCGCAAGACTCAGATAGCGGTTGTTTTCTTCAAACATCAGTTTCTTATCAACCATCATTTTTAAAAAAGCAACTATTTTGTCCTCTGAAAAGGAGAAAAACCGTTGTCGAATCCGTTTAAGGGCGTGATGCTGCTGGCAAAACAGGTAGATCTCCCGGGATGTACCTACGAGGCGGTGGGTGAGCGGGTCTGCGTCGGATCGCTGCTGCCGGATAATTAAAAATTCACGACCGTCGCGAAAACTCAGCAGGGGGTGATAACGGGCATTTCGGCTCAGCTGCTCATAGTATCTGTGCCACCGGCGTACTTTTTCTTTCACCGGACGCCAGATCTTTTGCTGATACCCCCGATCGCCCCGGTAGGCCTGGATCATGAAACGCACCGATTGAACGGTTGCCCGGCCAAACAGGTATCTCCAGTTTGGATGATTATAGAAAGAAATAATACCATAGTTGGCTGGATTTTGCCACACCGGGCTTCCCATCCCAAGCCAGAAAACCACTGTGCGCAGCGGTCGAAAGGGCAGGGCGAATTCAAGATTGTCCAGGGTCTGGTTTACATCGTGTTCATCACTGCCGGGAAAATGCAGGATCAGATTGGAAAGATTGATAATCCCCAAGGCCTCACAATTTTTCATAATTTCCAGATTAGCGATGGCCGTGGTCCCCTTGTGCAGTTTTTTTAACAAAGAGGTGGACAAAGCCTCGATGCCGATCTGCAGTTCCTGAACGCCCGCACGATGCATGCGCTTGAGCTCCGAAAAAGAGGAGGTGGCCCGGATTTCCGCAAACAGGCGCAAATCCTTTTTCAGTTCGATCAAGTTTTCAAAAAACGCCCGGGTGGTTTTCAGCGGCAAGACATTGTCCACCAGAGCCACCGACAGGCAGCGGTGTCTGGTGGTCAGGTGGTCGATTTCAGCGGCCGCCTGCCGCGGGTTTTTGGCACGGTATCCCGTCCACTGAAGATTGAGGTTGCAGAATGCACAGCCAGCGGTTTTGTCTCTGGCGGAAATTGATTTTTGCCACCAGCATCCACGGGAGATTTCAACCGGAAGGGTGGGGAAAAACACGTTTCGGGGCCCAAAGGATTTGAGCATTTCAAAATAATCGTCGTAGTCCGGCGGAAGCAAATTGTTCAGCGATTTTAACTGATGAAAGCCGGTCGCTGTTGGCTTGTTTTCAGCGCTTCGAGCCAGTACAACTCCCTTGATGGGGGGCAGGTCGCAAAGTTTCTGAGCTTGAACCAGCCGGTTGACCAGACGGCTGAGGGGCAGCTCTCCCTCGCCGTTGATTACTGCATCGATGTCGGCAAAGCGCTCAAAAAAGGCCCGTGTGATCGTGCCGGAAAATGTCGAC
>JAOZPY010000046.1:0-5142 GCA_029932495.1 Desulfobacterales bacterium | reverse complement strand
CCTCCAACGACAATGATCAACGCCGGATATTTGTGCTTGAGACGCCTGATAAAGTACAGTGATGAAGTCAGTTGGCAAAGCGATACGGAAAGGCCGGCCAGCAAATATTCATTCCAGTTGAAACTGTTGATAAAGTCCTCAGTGGCCTTTTTAACCCGGGCGGTGATTTGATCCAGTCCTGTCCGGCCGACCGGGGAGCGCGGGCCGGCTTCCCGGGAAAACAGTTTTTCAATTTCCGACCGGCGTTCGGGGAAAAGCAGGGCTCCGTAAATTGCTTCTGCCAGCCAGGTGCGCTCTGAAATTTCGTGGTACAGCGGATAGCCGACACTTCGGGCCACTTTAAGGTAAACGTGATGGGCATCCACCTGAATATCAGGATGGTGGGATTGCAGATAGGCCTTGAGCGTCCCCAGCTGAATGGACGGGCGGCTGTAAAGCGGCCAGGGGGTGGAAACCAGGGCGATTTTAGCGACGGGATGTTTGCGGACAGACGGCATTTTTCAAAAAACCCTTCAAGGCTGAAATAACCGGGGAATGCATGGGCAACAACAACTTGCCAATTGCGAACGAATAATTTATATAGCGTTAAACACACTGCCTTGGCAATGGTTAACACGCAAAGACGGCAGGATTTCGGTATGTCAAAAAAACCGGACTTACAAACGACCATCGGCGGGCTGGCATTGCAAAACCCGGTGATGACGGCCTCAGGAACATTCGGCTACGGCAAGGAATTTGAATCCCTGGTGGACTTAAACCGCCTGGGTGCTGTTATCGTTAAAGGATTGTCGCTGGAGCCCGCCCGGGGAAACCCTCCGCCGCGGATCGTAGAAACGGCCTGCGGCATGATCAATGCCATCGGGCTTGAAAACGTCGGAATTGAGGCATTCATTGCCCAAAAGCTTGTCTTTTTACAGAAACTGAACATACCGGTAATCGCCAATATATACGGTCGACTCGAAGAGGAATACGTCCAGCTGGCCCGGCGCCTTGATCCACTGGAGGCCGTTGCCGGCATTGAGCTTAACATTTCATGCCCCAATGTCAAAGCCGGAGGAATGGCTTTTGGCGTCGACCCTGCAGCCGCCTTCAATGTAACCCAGGCGGTGCGGGAGCAAACCTCAAAGCCTTTGATCGTCAAGCTGTCACCGAATGTCACGGATATTTCCGAGATCGCCGTTGCCGTGGCAGAGGCTGGTGCGGATTGCATTTCGCTGATCAATACGATTAGCGCCATGGTCATCGATATTGAAACCCGGCGTCCCCGGCTGGCCAACATCACCGGGGGCCTGTCGGGACCGGCCATCAAACCGATTGCGCTGCGCATGGTCTGGCAGGCGGCACAGGCGGTTCAAATTCCCGTCATCGGTATCGGAGGCATCCTGACGGCCGAAGACGCCCTGGAATTTTTAATCGCCGGAGCCACAGCCGTTCAGGTGGGCACCGCCAATTTTATTCATCCGCGGTCCACCATCGACATTATCGACGGGCTCGAGGCTTTTCTGGAAGCCCACAATATCGCGACCGTCTCGGATATCATCGGCACCCTTGAAATCTAAGTCAACGGCCACATGATTCGCTTGAGATCCAGAGAGCACAGAGGATATAATTTTTCTCCGAACGGAAGACGACATCCGGGGAAAATTGCTCCAACATGAATTTTGTAATATATTTATGGAATCTGGCACTAAACCAGCGCGGCTTCCGTGACCGGATGTGACTTGAGGTATTCCATCCGGTTCAGGCCATTGATGTAAGCCTTGGCGCTGGCGGTGATGATGTCGGGATCCGCGCCTTTTCCCAGGGCCACCAGGCCATTTTCGCGCAGTCGTACCGTGACTTCGCCCTGGGCGTCGGTACCACCGGTCAGCGCGCTGATCGAAAAGCGCAGCAGCTCCGATTGTGTGCCTGCCAGGTTGGCGATGGTGTTGAAAGCGGCATCGATGGGGCCGTTTCCGTATCCAGCTCCCTGCACGCTGCGGCCGTTGACATCGAGCTTCACGCTGGCCATTGGCAAAACGGTTGTACCGGCGGTTATGTGCAGGTACATCAGCTTGAACACATCGGCGGTGCGCAGAAGCCCCTCGGTGATGATGACTTCCAGATCTTCGTCCACCACCTGTTTTTTCTTGTCCGCAAGTACCTTGAATTTTTCAAAAACCAGGTTGAGCTCCTCGTCTGAAAGGTCATAGCCCATATGCTTCAAATGCGTTCGCAGAGCGTGCCGGCCGGAATGTTTGCCCAGCACCAGTTTGTTGGCACTCAGGCCGATGGTTTCCGGGCGCATGATTTCGTACGTCATGGGGTTTTTAAGTACACCGTCCTGGTGAATTCCCGCCTCATGGGCAAAGGCATTGGCCCCCACAACGGCCTTGTTGGGTTGCACCATGATGCCGGTGATCATGCTGACCAGTCGGCTGGTGGGATGGATGTACTCGGTCCGAATGCCAGTGTCCAGGTCTAGAAAGTTTCTGCGCGTATGAAGGGCCATGACGACCTCTTCCAGGGAAGTGTTGCCGGCCCTTTCTCCGATGCCGTTTATGGTAACTTCCGCCTGGCGGGCGCCGGCCTTGAGAGCCGCAATGGTGTTGGCGGTGGCCAGTCCCAGGTCGTTGTGGCAGTGCACGCTGACAATGGCCCGCTGGATATTGGGGGTGTGGGCGATGACATAGCTTACCAGATCCGAAAATTCCTCGGGCACGGCGTAGCCTACGGTGTCGGGCAGGTTGACGGTCGTGGCCCCGGCCTCAATGGCCGCTTCAAAAATGCGGCATAAAAAATCACGATCGCTGCGGGACCCGTCTTCGGCTGAAAATTCAATATGATCGGTCAAGGTGCGGGCGTACTTGACAGCCTCTACGCTGGCGTTTATGACCTGATCGCGGGTCATTTTCAATTTATATTCCAGATGAAGATCGGAGGTGGCGATGAAAGTGTGGATTCGGGGTTTGGCGGCATGGCTGACAGCCTGCCAAGCACGATCAATATCCTCCCGGGAGGTGCGTGCCAAGGCCGCAACTTCGGTTTTTTCAAGTTTGCCGGCAATGCGGGAAACGGCATCCAGATCTCCTTCAGAGGCGGCCGGAAACCCCGCTTCCAGAACATCGACCCCCAGTTTTTCCAACTGGATGGCCAATCTCAATTTTTCGGCGGTGTTCATGCTGGCCCCCGGGGATTGTTCACCATCCCGCAAGGTGGTATCGAATATGATGACGTGGTTGCTCATTTTTTTGCTCCCTTGATGTTAGAATTGATGCGAAAGTCTTAAATATGCGCTGAACGCACAATCGTCCGCCCACCAAAGCAAGACGGGAGCATCGGCCGCAGGTACTGGTTCCCTGCGGCATTTGGTCCTTTCCTTTTCATCGCTGGTTTACTCCTTTTGCATTGCAGCTAATTTCCGAACAGCGGCAGTTCGGCCTGGGAGGGTGTATGTCGGGTGCGGACGCGTTTTTCATGGGCCAGTTTGTATTGAAAACTATCCGCCAGGGCCTGCCAACTGGCTTCAATGATGTCCTCGGACACCCCGATCGTGCTCCAGAGTTGATCCTGATCGCGTGATTCGATGAACACCCGTACCTTGGCTGCCGTTCCCCGGACGCCATCGATTACCCGCACTTTGAAATCCACCAACTGCATGGTGTCCAGGTCCGGGAAAAACTTATCCAGCGCCTTTCTCAGGGCATTGTCCAGAGCACTGACCGGTCCGTATCCTTCGGCAGCGGTGATTTCCTGCTGATTGCCCACCGATATTTTCACCGTGGCATGGGAGGTGCACGGCTGGTCTTTGTCTTTTTCGATGGTTACCCTGAAAGACTCCAGGGCAAACAGGGGATCAAACTGGTCGGTGAATTTTTCCATCAGGATGCGAAACGACCCGTCAGCGATGTCGAACTGGTAACCTTGCTGTTCCAGCTGCTTGATCTCAGATACAATTTTCCGGCTGTTATAACCGTTGCCCCCCAGTTCGATTCCCAGTTCCCGGGCTTTGAATTCCACGTTGCTTTTGCCGGACAGGTCGGAAACCAGCACGCGTCGCTGATTGCCCACCAGAGCCGGATCCATGTGCTCGTAAGCCCTGGGAACTTTCATGATGGCGCTGACATGGATGCCTCCTTTATGGGCAAAGGCGCTTTTACCAACAAAAGGCCGGTTGTTGAAAGGAACCTGGTTGGCGGTTTCACTGACATAGCGGGAAAGGGTTTTCAGTTTTGCCAGGTTTTGACTGCTCACGCTGGGACAGTTCATTTTGAGCACCAGCAGGGGAATCAGCGATGTCAAATCCGCATTGCCGCACCTTTCGCCATATCCGTTGATGGTTCCATGCACCATGCAGGCACCGGCGTTGACCGCCGCCAGGGAGTTGGCCACTGCCAGACCGCAGTCATTATGGGTATGGATACCCCAGCGGATCGGATTCGCGGTTGTTTTTTTTGCATCGCCCCCCTCAATGGATGTGCGCACCTCGCCGGTGATGGATTCGATTTCAGCCGGCAGACTGCCCCCATTAGTATCACACAAAACGAGAAAATCCGCCCCGCCTTCTAGCGCGGCTCTGAGCGTCTCGATGGCATAGTCGGCATTGGTTTTGTAACCATCGAAAAAATGCTCCGCATCATAGATGACCTCGCGTCCATTGTCTTTCAGGTACTGGATGCTGTCGCGGATCATGGCCAGGTTCTCTTGCTGGTTGTTGCCCATCACCTGCTCGACATGAAGATCCCAGGTTTTGCCGAAGATGGCCACCGACGGCGTTTCGCTGTCCAGCAACGCTTTCAGGTTGGCATCCTCGCCGGGCGCAATGCCGGGTCTGCGGGTGGAACCGAAAGCGACCAGTCGGCTTGTTTCAAAACTCACCCGGCGGGCCAGGTCAAAGAACTGCATGTCCTTGGGGTTGGAGCCGGGCCAGCCACCCTCGATGTAGTGGAGGCCAAGATCATCCAGCCGCAGGGCGAGCTTGATTTTTTCTTCGGCGCGAACGGTGATGTTTTCGCCCTGGGTGCCATCACGCAGGGTGGTGTCGTAAAGCAGTACGGGTTCCATGATGGTTTCTCCAAGCTTATTTTTTTCTGTTTTCCGGCCTCAGTGAGCGTACGGTGGCACCGGCCTGCCACATTTCCGAATTTTTTATTTCATCCAGTT
>JAOZPY010000490.1 GCA_029932495.1 Desulfobacterales bacterium | reverse complement strand
AATCGCGCTGTTTTTCCTTCCATTGCGGCCCGAAGCGTTCATCGAAATAATCGCCCAGCTTATCAAAAAGCAGTTTCCAGGGGGGCTCTCCCCGGTGAAAAGCGCCCAACAGGGAGTTAAGCAAATCATCCAGGTCGGCAAGAGTTTCCTTGGGAAGGTAGGAAATCGCCCCTTTCTGGATGGATTCCATGAGGGTTTCGGGGCTGATGGCATGGGCGGTGAGCATGACGGTCGGTATTCCGCGTTGCACAGCCTCCTCCAGCAGCTTGAGCCCGTTGACCCCCATAATGTCCAGCACAGCCAGGTCATAGTGCTTTGTCTTGATTTTTTCAGACGCGCTGGCATAGTCGCCGGCGGTATCGACGTGGGCCTCTTCCAGAAGCTCTTCAATGGTCTCCAGGATATCCGGCTCATCATCCACCGCCAGGATGTGTTTTCCTTCGAGAAAAGACTGCTTTTCAGCCATCAAAATCGCCTCCTTGTAATGGGTTCAGCTCTCGGCTGTTGGCTCAACCGGATGCCGGTGCTCATTCCAGGTACCCAACCATCCGTGGCAGCCATAGGACAAGATTGGGCATGTAAGTCATCAGCATCAGCACGGTAATCTGGATGATAATAAATGGTATCACCGCCTTGGACACGTAAATAAGATCCCGGTCAGCGATGGCCCCGGTAATGTAAAGACTGACTCCCATGGGTGGTGTGCAGTAACCGATGGCCAGATTGACCGTCATGATGAGGCCAAAATGCATCCAACTGACGTGAAAGGCGTCCAGCATGGGCAAAAATACGGGACCCAGGATCATGGTGGCCGATATGATATCCATGAACATCCCCACGATCAGCAGCAAAACGTTCATGGCCAGTAAAAACATCACCGGTGAATGAATGGCCAGCAGCACGGCCTCGGTAATTTTCCCCGGAATGTCCTCCAGTGTCAGCAACCGTCCAAAGCATGTGGCCCCGGCCACAATGATCAGCAACGTGGCGGAAGTAACCGCCGAGCTGACCGTAATTTTTTTAACATCGGAAAACTTCAGGGACTTGTGAATGACAAGCTCCACAAAAAAAGCATAGACACAGGCTACCACGGCAGCTTCATTGGCCGTAAAGGCCCCTGAAAATATTCCTCCGAAAATAATCACCGGCAGCATCAAAGACCAGAAACCCTCTTTTAAAATGGCCAGCATTTCCCCGGGTCGGGGAACCGGTTTGCGCACGATCTCGGTTTTTTTTCGGAAAAAAAAGAAAGAATAAAGACATACCCCCAGCATGATGAGAACACCCGGCACAAATCCGGTTAAAAAAAGTCCCTCCAGAGAAACATTGCTGATCATACTGTAGAGAATCATGCTGATGCTCGGCGGGATGATGACTCCCAGGTTGGGAGAAGTGGTCATAACGCCGATGGTGTATTTTTCGGGATAGCCGTTTTCAATCAGGGCGGGAATCATAAAGCCGCCCAGAGCGACCACGGTGGCCACTGTGGACCCTGAGATAGCCCCAAACAACCCACAGGCCAGCACGCCGGCCATTCCCAGCCCGCCCGGCAGCCAGCTGACAAAGGAATTGGCCACTTTGATCAATTTTTCGACAATGGTGCCGGCCGTCATGATGTTGCCGCAAAGAATAAAGAAAAGCACCACCACCAACGCGAAGTTATCCATGCTGCGAAACAGGGACTGGGCCAGCAAGAGGATCGGCAGGTCCGTGAAAAAAACAAAGCCCAGCACGGCAGTAAAAAAAAGGCACATGAAAACGGGGATATATGTTGCCATACATCCAAGCAGTATCAGCAGAATAATCACATGGCTCGACTCCATTGACCGGATCTCCTCGTTTTCTTATCAGCGATTCAGCAGCTATTCGGTGCCTTTGGCGGCCCGCATTTCTAAAATGTCCCCATAGATCACCTGGATGGAGCGGATCAACATCATCCCCCCCATCAACGGCAAAATTCCATAAAGGATGACCAGGGGAATTTCCATAATAATGGTCTTCTGGTGGGTGCGGTACTGCAGCATCACCATCAGCCAGCCGTAGTAGAGCATCATGCCCGCAAAAATTATGGTAACGAAATTACTGAAAAACGTCAGGGGCATCTTGAACTTTGGAAGAAGCTGCACCGAAGCATCAATTTTAATCATGGAACGATTCTTGACTGCGGCACTGCATCCGATAAAGGTTGTGTATATAATGACTTCTCTGACAAGCTCCTCCGACCAGGCCAAGGAATAGTTAAACCCGTATCTTAACACGACATTGACAAAAAGCGCCACTAACGCCACGATTACACTGATAAACAGGGTCCACTCTTCAAAAAAAGTCAGGATCTTGTCCAAAAAGTTCAGCAACTTGCCAAACATGGGATCACCCCCCGGTTCAACACTTTAAATAATTACCCCGCCACAAAAAGGCGGGGTATTGAAAGAATGTAACCGTCTCCGGAATTGTCCCCCAGGCGGACCGGTTTACTGGAATAAAATCCGCCTGAGGGGGTAACACTTTCAACAGTCTCTTTTTACATAACAAAATATTAAGGCTTATAGCCCATGTAATCCTGAACCTCTTTCAAAAAATTAGCAGGTCTATACTTGTCTCCGCTGTAATTTTTATTGATCTCAGGAGCGAACTTCATGTGAACCGAATTGGCCTCTTTGGTGAGAGTCGCCATGTTTTTATCTGACAGTTTAAAAAACTGAACGCCATACTTTTTCTTGGCTGCAGGGATCTGCTCTGCTTCCTGCTTTTTCGCTGCAATACGCGCTTCGGCACACATATCATGCACGGTTTCCACCAGTATTTTCTGGAGGTCAGCCGGCAGTTTGTTATACCAGGCCTTGTTAAACAGCCAGATGAAAAGACCCTGGGCGTAATTAATCTCGGTAAAATATTTTGCCACTTCAAATTTCTTGGTAATGCTACATACGGTCAGGGTATGATCCAGTCCGGTGATAACGCCCTGCTTTAACGCCACCGGAACATCCGGCCAAGGCATAACCACGGGGTTAAACCCCCA
>JAOZPY010000489.1 GCA_029932495.1 Desulfobacterales bacterium | reverse complement strand
TGCTGCCGTTTGTGACCATGTTCGGCCTGATCCTGCCGGGACTGATCGGCGGATCGGTAATCATCGAATCCATCTTTTCCTGGCCAGGCATGGGCCGCATGGCCTACGAGGCCATCCTGGCCCGGGACTACCCGGTTATCTTAACAGTAAATTTCGTCTCGGCCGTGCTGGTGCTGGCCGGAACGTTTGTGTCTGACCTGCTGTACATGGTGGTCGACCCGAGGATCAGACTCTAGCAATGATGACTCAAAGCACAAACAGCGCAGAATTTGTCCTGGAAGAACCGCTGGCGCCAAAACGCAGCCGATTGCAGGAATTCTGGCGACTTTTCAGGAAAAACCGGTTGGCCGTCATGGGGCTGGTCTTTTTTGTTGTCTTTTTCCTGACAGCCCTGATCGGGCTGATTCTGACTTCCGGCAGCCGGCCGACTTTAGATCCATCCCTGGTCCGGCTGCAGGAAAAACTCATGCCGCCCTTGTCAAGGCCCCATTTGGACAGCCTGCAGCCCCATGAAATTCCGGCCCTGGGCATCTATCTTTTTGGCACCGATGACTTGGGCCGTGACGTGTTTGCCCGCATGATGCAGGGTGCCTGGGTTTCACTAACGGTGGGATTTGTGGCGGTGGGAATTTCCGTTCTGATCGGCATCTTCATGGGGGGAATCGCCGGCTATTTTGGTCAGCACTATCTCCAGGTAAATCATCTGCTGCTGCTGGGAGTGCTGACCGCCGCCGCTGTGATGCTCATCGCCGGTCATACCGCCACCGGAATTCTGCTGACCGGTTTCTGCCTGGCATACATCCTGTACCTGGCTTTACGGGGGAAGCCCCCCGACCGATCGTCTATTTTATACCACCGCGTGCTGTCCGTGGACACGCTGGTGATGCGTTTTGTGGATATCATGTTGTGTTTTCCAAGTTTTTTCCTAATCCTGACGGTGGTCGCCCTGCTGCCGGCCAGCATTTACAATATTATGATCGTCATCGGACTTACCAGTTGGATGGGAGCGACCCGCTTTGTGCGGGCCGAATTTCTCTCCCTGCGGGAACTGGACTTTGTCGCCGCCGCCAGGGTTCTGGGGCTGGGCAATTTTCGCATCATCTTCCGGCATATGATGCCCAACGCGATCGCCCCTGTGCTGGTATCGGCTACCATTGGCATTGCCACCGCCATATTAACCGAGGCCGGCTTGAGCTTTCTCGGATTCGGCGTGCCGCCGCCCCATGCCACCTGGGGCAACATCCTTTCAGACGGCAAACGTTTTATTTTTGACGCCCCCTGGCTGACGTTCATCCCGGGATTTGCCATTCTGGTGGTGGTGCTGTCCTTTAACCTGTTTGGTGAGGGACTACGCGACGTCATGAACCCGAAGCTGAGGGAGAGACAATAAAAGAAGGCCGCAAACTGTCAGTTGTCCTTAGCCCGTTGTCCATTGCCGCTGCTGCGCGGGCAGCTTTCCGTTACAACGGGCAACGGCCTAGCCTTGTTGAGCATGATTTTATATGAAACACCCTGATAATATTTTATTGTCGGTTGAAGATTTAAAAGTCTACTTCCGCAGCGATGAGGAGTTGGCGCGGGCTGTGGACGGGGTCACCTTTGAAGTGCGACGGGAGGAAACCGTGTGCCTGGTGGGAGAATCCGGCTGCGGCAAGACCGTTTCAGCGCTGAGTGTCATGGGCCTGATTCCAAGACCGCCGGGCGAGATCGTCAACGGCAAAATTTTTTTTGACGGGCGGCAGATTCTTGACCTTGACGAAGAGACGTTGCAGAAAATTCGCGGCAACCGCATTGCCATGGTTTTCCAGGAACCGTTGACTTCGCTCAATCCCGTGTTTCCCATTGGAGATCAAATTTCAGAGGCCATTGAAATCCACGAATCTGCACCCCGGCTGGAAATCAAGCACCGCTGTCTGCAATTGCTCAAAAATGTGGGGCTTTCTTCCCCTGAGCAACGAATCGATGATTACCCCCACCAGCTCAGCGGCGGCCAGCGCCAACGTGTTATGATCGCCATGGCCCTGGCCTGCACCCCCGATCTGATCATTGCCGATGAACCCACCACTGCGCTGGATGTTACGGTCCAGGCCCAGATATTAAAACTGCTGGCGGATCTTCAGCGAAAACACGCCATGGCGGTACTTTACATCACCCATGATCTGGCTGTGGTCTCCCAGGTGGCTGACCGGGTGTACGTCATGTATGCCGGAATCATGGCAGAGCAGGGACAAAAAGATCACATTTTTCGGCAACCCCGACATCCCTATACCCGGGCCCTGCTCGCTTCTTTACCCCATCGCGGCAAACGTGGTCAACGACTGAAGAGCATTCCGGGCAGCGTTCCCAATCCGGCCTATAAACCGCAAGGATGTCCTTTTCATCCCCGCTGCCACCTGGCCACCCGGCAATGCCGCGAGCGATTTCCACAAATGTGCGATTACGGTGACGGCCACCTCGCGCGCTGCCCGGTGGTCTTCGAACAGGCGGCCGGGAAAAACGAGCACTAAAATGATTCCGATTGAAACACTATGAAAGCAACTGACTCCCATCATAATTCCATCCTGGAGGTCCGTGGACTGAAAAAATACTTCCCTGTCCGCCGGGGCTTTTTCCAGCGTGTGGCCGGCCGGGTAACGGCGGTTGAAGACGTGTCGTTTCAAATTGAAAAGGGAAAAACCCTTGGGCTGGTGGGTGAAAGCGGCTGCGGAAAAACCACGGTGGCGCGTCTTATTCTGAAACTGCTCAAAGCCGATGGGGGTAAAATTCTTTTCAGGGGAATTGACATCACCCCGTTCAGCGAAAAAGAGATGAAGCCCCTGCGGCGGCAGATTCAAATCATCTTCCAAGATCCATACGGCTCTTTGAATCCGAGAATGACCGTCGGCCAGACCCTGGCAGAAGGCCTTACGGTAGGCGGACTGCCGGCCGGCCGCCAACGCGATGAGCAGCTTGAAAAATTGTTGCGTATGGTGGGCATGTCGCCACGCAGCGCAGAGCGCTACCCTCACGAATTTTCCGGCGG
>JAOZPY010000488.1 GCA_029932495.1 Desulfobacterales bacterium | reverse complement strand
TTGTGGTTCAGGCGTTTAAAATTCCCTCGGGGTCGATGAAGCCGACGCTGCTGATTGGTGACCACCTGCTGGTGAATAAATTTATCTACGGCGTCCAGATCCCGTTTACGGAAATCAAGGTTTTTGACTACCATAAGCCCCAGCGTGGTGATATTATTGTTTTTACCTATCCGGTGGATCAATCAAAAGATTTTATCAAGCGGGTTATCGGTCTGCCGGGTGAAACCATTGAAATCAGGAAAAAGAAGATTTATATCAATGGGAAGCTGTTTGCCGACCCCTATGGAACCTATCTTGATCCCGATACTATTAATCAGGTGCCCCGGGACAACTTCGGACCGGTGGTGGTGCCTGAAAATCATGTTTTTGTCATGGGCGACAATCGTGATCGAAGTTATGACAGCCGTTTCTGGGGTTTTGTTGACTACGGCAAGATAAAAGGCAAGGCATGGATTATTTACTGGTCATGGGATTCCCAGGCTAAAAAATTGACTCAGAAAGTGAGGGTTGACAGGTTTGCTCATCTGATCCGCTGACTGGAAGGGATGAACTTTTTCGGCTTGCAGAAACTGGCCAAGAGAGGGTGAAGAATCATGGCAGACTTAAAAATGGACGTTGAGGTGGTGGGCAACCGCCTGGTTGTCCGGCCGGAAGGACTCATTAACGTGATGGTTCGTGATGATTTTTATGATCTGACCATCCAGCAAATTTCGTCCACTGGCATCAAGCATCTGGTGCTGGACCTTTCCGGGGTTACCGGGTTGGATTCTTCCGGGCTGGGAGCGGTTTTTTCCCTTTACAAGCATGTGGTGCAGGACCAGGGGAGTTTATACCTGCTGTCACCCCCTAAAACGGTTGCTGATTTAATTCGCATCACTCATCTTGACAAGGTGATACCGCTTAAACAGAGTATGGCTGAATTGCCGGAAGTGGAAAAATAAAAGATATAATCATGCTGTTTTGAAAGATGATCCGGTGATGAACGACAGAAAACTTATTCTTGATGAACGGGGAATGGCCATGGTGCTTTCCCGGATGGCCTATGAAATCCTGGAACGCAATGATGCCCACGGGGATCTGGTGTTGGTGGGCATCCGGACCAGGGGGGTATTCCTGGCCCAGCGTCTGCAGGCTCTTTTGAAACAGATAGCCAGCCTGGATGTTCCCCTCGGCATCCTTGACATAACTCTCTACCGTGATGACTTGTCCCACGGTACCCATCACCCGGTGCTGGAGAAAACCGACATCTCCTTTTCCCTTGATGATAAAATTGTCATCCTGGTGGATGATGTACTGTATACCGGCAGGACGGTTCGGGCGGCCATGGACGGGCTGATGGATTTTGGCCGCCCCCGGGCCATTCAGCTCCTGGTGCTGGTAGATCGGGGACACCGCGAGTTGCCGATCATGCCGGACTATGTGGGCAAGCATGTTCCCTCGTCGCCGCAGCACAAGGTGAAGGTGAGAATGCGTGAAGAGGATGAACATGATTCCGTAACCGTCAGCTACACAGACCAAGGACAAATGGATTGAGCCCCATGAAAAAAAGGATTTTCTCCCGGAAGGATTTGCTGGCCATCAAGGGGTTGCATGAAGATGATCTGACCCTGATTCTGGACACGGCGGAATCGTTTAAGGAAATTTCCCGCCGGCCGATCAAGAAGGTGCCAACTTTGCGGGGGCAGACGATCATTAACCTGTTTTACGAACCCAGCACCCGCACCCGGAGTTCCTTCGAAATAGCCGCCAAAAGGCTCAGTGCCGATGCGATCAATATTTCCGCTTCGACCAGCAGTGTGGTAAAGGGAGAAACGTTGCTGGATACGGTGAAAAACCTGCAGGCAATGGCTCCGGACATCATTGTCATCAGGCATGCCTGCGTCGGAGCGCCGCACCTGATTGCCGGCCAGGTTGACGCCCGGGTGGTGAACGCCGGCGACGGGGCCAATGAACATCCCAGCCAGGCTCTGCTGGATCTTTTAACCATCCGTGAACATAAGAGAAACTTTGCCGGTCTCGAAGTGGCAATTATCGGCGACATTGCCCACAGTCGGGTGGCCCGCTCCAATATGCACGCCTTGCCCCTTCTGGGTGCCCAGGTCAGGGTGTGCAGTCCGCCGACCATGCTGCCCCTGCGGATGGATGCCTTCCCCGGCGTGCGGATTTGTGCCAGTCCCGAAGAGGCCCTTGAAGGGGTAGACGTGGTCATGATGCTGCGCATCCAGCTGGAACGTCAGGACCGGACACTGTTCTCTTCGGTGAATGAATATGCTCGGCGCTACGGTTTGAATGCCAGCCGGCTGAAGTTAGCCAAAAAGGATGCGATTGTTATGCATCCCGGGCCCATGAATCGGGGGGTGGAAATCTCCTCGGCGGTGGCTGATGGAAAACATTCGGTGATTCTCGACCAGGTTGAAAACGGGGTGGCGGTGCGGATGGCGATTTTGTATCTCTTGGGAGGCATGTCAGAATGAAACGGATATTGCTGCAGGGGGGACGGGTGATAGATCCCGGAGGCAACCTTGATCAAAACCTGGACATCCTGATTGCTGATGGTGTGGTGGCCGAGATCGGTCGGAATCTGCAGCTGGATGAAAGTAGTGGGAGCAGGATTCAGGCTGAGGGCTGGTGGATCATGCCCGGGGCCATCGATATGCACACCCATCTGCGGGAACCTGGCCAGGAATACAAGGAAACGATTTTGAGCGGCTCCCGGGCTGCCGCTGCCGGCGGTTTTACCAGTATCGCCTGCATGGCCAACACCAGGCCGGTGAACGACTGCGCTGCCGTAACCAGCTTCATTTGTGAACAGGCCCGGCAGGCGCCGGTTAATGTTTTTCCCATCGGTGCGGTGACCGTCGGCATGCAGGGCAAGCAGATGGTTGAGATGGGGGAGATGGCCGCCGCTGGAGCCGTCGCTTTTTCCGAGGATGGCAAAACGGTTGAAAATACCAAACTTTACCGTCATGCGCTGGAATATGCCGGCAGCCTGAATCGACCGGTTGTCTGTCACTGCCAGGATAATCATCTTTTTGG
>JAOZPY010000487.1 GCA_029932495.1 Desulfobacterales bacterium | reverse complement strand
CCTGGCCTACGTCCACAAAGACGGTCTTATCATGCGCCATGACAAAGAGGCCTTCGCCAAAGAAGCCATCGCGTCGGCAGAAAGCGGACGGACGGTGGGAGATTGCGTGCGTATGCTCTACTTTTCTGCCTATGCCAACGTGATTTCTGAGAACCGGGCAGCACTGAAGGAAATTCTTGATCCGTTCACCGGATGTTTCATATCCCAAATTCCCATCACTGTTTCCCACCTGCGATTTTCCCTGACAGCGGCAAGACTATTTGGTGAACAAAAAGACGAAAAAGGCCTTGAGCTGATCCAAATCGGTTCCCGACGCATCCCGCAAGCGCTTGACTTCGTTAAAGGCGAAGACAGCCCCCTTAAAAAGCAGTACACAGTGGAACAGCAGGGATGGCACCTGTATTATGATACCCTCGACGCTGTCGAGCAAGCGCTCGCCGACAATGACACTTTTGCAACGGCACTGCGTCAAACCGCCCGCAGCATTGTAAACCAATGCAAGGTAAGAGGGTAAACCTCAACGTTGAGGTAAATAAAGAGCTATGCATAGGCCACACGGGATAGGGAACCTGCTGCAACAGGCAGATTAAACTGCGACCTTGCTCACCGCTTCGGTAACCTGCAGGACAATATCGCTGACGGTTTCTTGGGTCAAACCGAGGTGGTCCATGGTTCCCGGCTCCAACTCATAAAGATAGTCATCGCTGTCATAGCCGACGCCGCTCAGGGTGGCAATATAGTCTGCCATGTGAAGGATGTAGGCCAACTCGCTTTCATTGGCTGCGGAAGGCTGGTGATGGTATTTTATGGCGGAATTGATGCCTTCGGGAAATTTCCATTTTCGGCATACTTCCGATGCAATCCGAGCGTGGTCAAATCCAAAAAATTGAACTTCGGCGTCGAAAAAGGTTTTTTCTTCCTTTTCCAGAAAAGATTCGATCTCCTCTTTTTTATTCAAAATATAGCCATCGAGAATAATTTTCCCGACATCATGAATTAAACCGGCCGTGTGGGCTTCACCGGCCAGTGCGGGATTTTTTATATTGGCAATAATTTTCGATCCAAAGGCAACCGCCAGCGAATGCATCCAGAGATCTTTGGATTCATATCCGTATCCCGGCAATTTTCCGTTTAGAATACTTTCAGCTCCGGCGGCTGTCACAATTTCCCCCAAGGCCTCGTATCCCAACAGAACCGAGGCATGCTGAATCGACGAAATTTTACCGCTCATTCCATAATAGGCCGAATTGGCGACTTTAAGTACTTTGGTGGCCAGGGCCTAGTCCGTTTCAATGACTCCGGCAATTTTTTTAGCATCAGAATCAGATGTTGAAATCAATCGTTGAATTTTAAACACCACTTCGGGCATCGGCGGCAGCTCCTTGACGCCCTCCAATATGGTTTCCTGAAGTGTCTTTTCAGCAGGATTGTCTTCAGACTGGGCTGTTAAAGACAATTTTTCATTATCTGGCTGGCTGCCAGTTGAATTGCCGGCATTTAAACTTTCGTTCCGAAAATCCAACCTTGTTTTGGCGCCACAATTTTTACATGTAAAAACAACCTGTTTACCATCGGGAAGCTTGTCATCTGCTATTTTATACTGTTTTTTACAACTTGCGCATTCGATTATCATGATTGTCCCTGACGTGTAATTGGATCAAAGCCGGACAGTTGCAATCATTTCTGTATACTTTTTTTTATCGGAGGAAAAAGAAAAAAGTTTAGGCCCAGTGAAAAAAAACGGCTGGATTCAGCTATGGGATGGAAAAAGAATTTCACCTGTCTTGAATTTTGTGTGTATAATTTAGCAGATAACTTATATCCATTCCCCGAACCTTGTAACCCGCTGCAGGTGAGTCCGATGATACAATTGGCAAAAAAGCAGCTGTATGCAATCACCGCCCAAAACCTTGCCCCCCCATATTTGGATTACGAATACTTTCGCAACAGTAAGGAACTACCGTTTTGCTACAATGCTGATCGATTCGACATCGTCAATGCGTGGTGGCTGATTGAAAGCGCCACCCTGGCCTATGCGCCACCGCAGTTTGCCACCGAAAAATTCACCCGGATCGCCGGCTTTAAGCAAGCCAAGTTTTTTGATACCGAAACAACACAATGCTATGTCGTCAGCACTGACAAGTTTGCCATCGTCGCTTTCAGGGGGTCCGAGGCCCGGTTGAGGGCGGGAAACCCTGATCCCAGCCACATTTTCTCCGACTGGTTGGCCAATTTTAACTTTTTGCCGGAACCATGGAAGCCCGGGGGACATGTGCACCGAGGATTCAAGGCTGCTCTTGATGAAGTATGGCCTCAGCTTCAGCCTTGCATTTTAAGCCTGCAGCAGGGCAATCGCAAAATCTGGATGACCGGTCACAGCCAGGGGGCTGCCCTGGCCACCCTTGCCGCCAGCCGGCATGGCCAGATACAGGGCCTATACACCTTTGGATCACCGCGGGTGGGGGATCGGGACTTCAAACGGAACTTTAGAACCACTGCTTATCGTTTCGTTAATCACCACGACATCGTGGCCCAGGTCCCGCCGGCTGCCATCTACTGTCATGTCGGGCATCTCAGGTATATCGATGCTAAAGGCGTGATCCATAACCACATCAGCCATCGGAAGAAATGGGCTAGCGGGCTTCGCAGCCATTTAGAGAATATTGCCAATATTCGGGACCAAATCCGTAAAAACGCTGCAAAAGAGTTCGCTAAACTTATCGTCGATCACGTGCCGGTTCTTTACGCCATCCATATCTGGAATCAACTTGTCGACATGAAACATTTACACTATTCGTGATAATCTGAACTCTCGAATTATAAAGCATTGACAACTCCGCCGGCCCCGGTGTAGTGAAACATCCAGACTGAGCGGTTCAGAGTTCACCTTTCAGGATTGCAAACCTCGCCGCATCTGATATCAAACAAAATTTTATCTTAAAAGGAGAAAGATTTTATGGGCAAAGGTGATAAACGCACAAAACGGGGGAAAATTTTCCGCGGCACCCATGGCGCCACACGCCCCAAGAAAAAAAATAA
>JAOZPY010000045.1 GCA_029932495.1 Desulfobacterales bacterium | reverse complement strand
ACCCTGGTGATGTCCGATCACGTGGCCGTCATGAACCACGGGCGCTTCGAACAGATCGACACCCCCCAGAATTTGTACAACTCGCCCCAGACGCCGTTTGTGGCCCGGTTCGTGGGGGACAACAACGCCTGGTCGGGCCGCATCCGACAGTGCCGGGAGATGACCGCCGAAATCGAAACCGAAAATGGCACCGTGTTTCACAGCCGGGTGCGCGAAACCCTGCCCGCGGGAACCCAGGTGGACCTTTTCCTGCGCCCGGAAGCCATGCTGATCCAACCCGATGCCGGCTTGGCCGGGCTCAATCGTTTTGAAGTCGTGGTCAAGGACATTCTCTTTGACGGTGCCAACAGCCGGTTGATGGCCCATCCGCTGGATGCGGACACGGAATTGCTGATTGCGCTGCCCCAGACCCACCAGTACGACTATATCAAGAAAAATGATAAAATCGAAATCGGCTGGGACCCGCAGTCGGGTATCTGTTTTTCAAGGAGTCGTGGGAACTCAAATTGATATAAAAAAGGTTAAAAAATGTTTTGTAGTTGATCTCATTATACAGATACCCTTGAAGTCGGAAGGGGGAAGGGGGAAGTCGGAATGGGGAAGTCGGAAGTCGGAAGGGGGAAGTCGGAAGGGGGAAGGGGGAAGTCGGAAGTCGGAATGGGGAAGTCGGAAGTCGGAATGGGGAAGTCGGAAGTCGGAATTAAAATAAAGAACTTAATTCCCTTTACTATCAGCTATGAGCGATAAGCTGAAACATTGAGTTGAGATTATGAAAAGCCGCAAACGATGGGGCCTGTTTTTTTTCCTGACGCCGGTGCTGCTGTGGCTGTTTCTGCTGATCGTGCTGCCCCAGATCGACATGCTGATCATGTCCTTTCGGGCTGAAAACGACAGCGGTCAAATGATCTGGAGTCTGACCAACTATATCAGCTTTTTTGATGATCCCATTTACTGGCTGACTTTCGTACGTACCGCTGTTTATTCCATCCTGGTCACCTGCCTGACCTTTGTGATCGCCTTTCCCGTGGCGTTTTTTATTACCAAGGTGGTCTCCCCCAAATTTCAGGGATTTTTCCTGGTGCTGCTGCTGGTTCCTTTCTGGGTCAGTGAGATGGTGCGGGTATACGGCTGGATGATTTTGCTGCGGGAAAGCGGGGTGCTCAACCATTTTTTGATCAAACTGGGGCTGCTGCACCAGCCGGTGGAAATGCTTTACCGTGACGCCACCATGGTACTGGGACTGGTTTACACCATGATGCTCTTCATGGTGGTGCCCCTTACATCGGTGCTCGAAAGTCTGGACAACAGCCTGATCGAAGCGGCCTACGATCTAGGGGGCAATATGTGGACGATCCTGTTTAAAATTATTATCCCCCATGCCACTCCCGGCATTGTTTCCGGATCGATCGTGGTTTTCATGCTGACCCTTGGTGACTACCTGACGCCGAACCTGATGGGGGGTAAAAATTCCCTGTGGTTTACCGAGCAGATTTACAACCAGTTTATTGCCAGTTTCAACTGGAACCAGGGATCGGCTTTCGGATTTTTACTGCTGGCACTGTCCTCGCTGGTGGTCTGGCTGGGCTTGAAATTGAGCCGGCAAGAACTGAGCAAGGTGGTCCAATGATTCGTACACTGCCAAATTCGCGAACCTACGCCATCAGTTTTAAACTTTACATCCTGTTATACTTTGTGTTTTTGTTCGCGCCCCTGCTGGTGACCTGCGTGCTGGCCTTCAACGATTCCCAGTTTCCCTCCCTGCCCTGGAAAGGGTTTACGCTGGACTGGTTTACCGCCGATCTGCCCAACCGGGTCGGAATTTTTCATGATCAGATCAACCTGGACAGCATCGCCGTGAGCTTCCGGGTGGCCTTTTTCGTGACCCTGCTGTCGGTGGTGGTGGGCACCTGCGGCGCATTTTTGTTCGAACAGGAAGAGTTCCGTTTCAAGCAGCTGCTGTATTTTCTGATGCTTGCCCCGCTGGTCATCCCGGGGGTGATCCTGGGTATTTCCGTTTTGCTGTTCAGCAACACCCTGGGGACCTATTTTGAGCAGCACTGGAACCTGGACATTGCCCTGTTTCGTCCCAGTTTCTGGCTGGTGGTGCTGGGCCAGTTTTCCTTTATTGCTACTCTGGTGACCCTGGTGGTTTCCGCAAGGCTGAAAAAATTCGACCGCACCCTGGAAGAGGCAGCCATGAACCTGGGGGCCAACCGCTTTGAGGCCATCTGGCATGTCACCCTGAAATATTTGCGGCCTGCCATTATTGGTGCCGGAGCGGTGGCTTTTTTAATGTCCTTTGAAAATTTCAACACCACTCTTTTTCTGGTGGGCTCCGAAGCCACTCTGCCCATCAACCTTTACCTGCAGGTCAGAGACGGCAGCACGCCGGTAATTAATGCCATTTCCTTTCTGCTGATCATGGGCACCTCCCTGATTGCCCTGGCCAACCTGTATTTCAGCCGCAAGGTCGAGTAGGCCCGGTTCTCCTTTTGACCCCTTTGAAGATAAGCTCCTTTCGATAAGGAGAACAGAGTTGCCCAGTTGCACCGGATTATGGTATTTAGGCACAATTTGTCGGAATCATCCAGATAGGGGTGAGGATCGTAAGTTGAAAAAAATTAAAATATTCATGATGGTGGTGGCAGCACTTGTGGTGCTGTCGGCGGCGATGAGCGTCTCCGCTGACGGTGAGCTGAGAATTGTCTATAATGTGGGGGTGGCGCCGCTGAAATTTGAAGATGCCGACTCCCGGCCGGCAGGGCTTTTCCCGGATTTGTGGCGCCTGTGGGCCCAGAAGACGGGCAAACAAATAAAATTTGTCCGGGCAAAATCCTTTCAAGAATCTTTGCAGCTTCTCAAAGACGGCCATGTCGATCTGCATGCCGGTCTTTTTAAGACCCCGGCGCGCGAAAAAATTCTAGATTATTCCCAGCCTCTCTTGACCATCGACTATTTCCTGTTCACCCATCCGTCGGTGCATCCGATCAAATCCCTGGACAAAACCGCCGGCCTGCTTGTCGGCGTTCAGAAAGGCGGGTATACAGAGCAATTTGTGCGTGCCGCCGTGCCGCCAACCCGCATTGTTGTCTATGATCGTTTTCAGGATCTTTTCCGCGCTGCCCTGGAAGGGGAGATAAAAGTATTTGTCGCCTCCAGGCTGAGCCTTTTCTATTATTTGAAGGAAAATTGGCTGACCAATATTTTCGAGTACGCTAAAGATCGTCCGTTGTTTTCCCAGGTATATTACACGGCGACAGCCAAGACGAACCCGGCGCTGATTCAACAGGTCAACGAGGGATTAAACGCTATCAGCCGCCGGGAAAAGGCAAAACTTGAAGATAAATGGATCCTGCGCAATTTTCGTGACATCGCCGAGGAATCAGCGGGGGCGGAATCGGCAGGAAAGGGGCTTTCATTAGCAGGTGCCGAAAGAAAATGGCTGCACCAACATCCCACCATTCGGGTTCATAATGAAAAAGACTGGCCGCCGTTCAATTATTTTGAATACGGCACCCCCCGGGGGCTGTCCATTGATTACATGAACCTGGTGGCTGAGCAGCTGGGCATCAAAGTCGAATATATCACCGGCCCAAGCTGGAACCAATTTTTGGGGATGATCAAGCGTAAAGAACTGGATGTAATGCTCAACATTGTCAAAACCAAAGACCGCATGCAATACCTGCTTTTCACCGAGCCTTACATCAAAAATCCCAATGTTATTGTGAGCTTGCAGGAAAGGCCCTATGCAACGGTTCAGGCCCTTGACGGCAAGACCGTGGCTTTTCCAAAGGGATTTTTTTATGAGGAAGTATTGACCAAATCATTTCCGGGGATCAAGCGCCTGCCGGTGACAGACACCCTGGCCAGCCTCAAGGCGGTCATGTTCGGCCGGGCGGATGCCGCCCTGGGTGAGTCGGCCGTGATCCGAACCCTGATTAACAAGAATCTGCTGTCCGGCCTGCGGGTTTCCGGCGAAGTGAATATCGGAAATCCCGATTTGATGAATCTGCGCCTGGGGGTTCGCAAGGATTGGCCGTTGCTGCATTCAGCGCTGATGAAGGCCATGGCCGCCATCGCCCCCCGGCAAATGGATCAAATCCGGCACAAGTGGATCGGGGCCGCTGTGCCGGCACATCCGCACAAGGCAGTTGCCCCGGTTTTTTACGGACGGCTGATCGCTTACGCAGTTGTGGTGTTTGTGGTTCTCAGCCTGTTGGCCTGGATATTGATCCGAATCCTGCACAAAGGACATATATCGATTGATTTCGGATCCCGCTGGTTTCGGGGCTTTGTTCTGGCCGGTTTAAGTCTTTTTGTCATTCTTGTTTGCCTGCTGGGCTGGTTCGCCCTGAAGAGCAACAAGGAAAAAATTATAGCGGGGATCAGTGACAACCTGGTTGATAATTTAAAAACCGCCAATGACAGACTTGACCTCTGGATGGCGCAGCGCTCAGCTTTTATGGAGCTGATGGGGCGCAATCCGGAACTGGTGCAACTGACCCGAAGTCTGCTGGCCGTGCGGCCTGATCGTCAGGATCTGGTTGCATCCGATGCGTTGCGGGCGGTTCGATCCTTTTTTAAAAACAACCGGGAGATTTTTTCGCATCTCGGTTTTTTTATCATCAATCCGGATCAGATCAGCATTGGATCCATGCGGGACAGCAACCTCGGGACCCGGAACTTTATCGCAGTTCAAAAACCGGATTTGCTCCGGCAAGCCTTTGGGGGCAAGGTCCGGTTTGTACCGCCCATCCAATCCGATGTTCTTTTGCCCGGCAACAGGTCCCAGACAGCAGGCAGCGGCAATTCTTCCACCATGTTTTTCATTGGCCCCATTCGCAATCGGGATGGGCAGACCATGGCGGTGGTGGCGTTGCAGGTGGATCCCTCAAAAAGTTTTTCGCGGCTGCTGCCGTTTTCCGCAGCGCGCATGACCGGTGAAACATACGCCTTTGATCAGTATGGCAAAATGCTCTCCGAAAGTCGGTTTGATGATCAGCTCCGCCGTCTCGGACTGATCAAAAAAGACCAGTCGAGCGCCTCAAACCTGGAGATTCGTGATCCCGGTGTCAATCTGGTTAAAGGCCGGCATCCAGCAAGTGAAAGATCCAGACAGCCATTGACCCACATGGCCTTGCGGGCCCTTGAGTTAAAGCGTGATATGGAAAAAGCAGGTCGCAATTACGGCCATTCGAAGATTGAAGTCAATACTACGGGATACCGGGATTATCGTGGTGTGCCGGTCTTTGGGGCCTGGCTCTGGAACGCGGAGCTGGGCATTGGATTGGCTGCTGAAGTCGATATGGCGGAGGCATTGTCCAATTATTATCATATCCGTTGGACAATTCTCGGGGTTTTGGGCATTACCCTTTTTATCTCCGTGGGTGCGGTGCTGATGGTGCTGGTACTTGGTGAGCGCACCAGTCGAGCACTGATGAAGGCGCGGGACAGCCTGGAGGAAAAAGTTGCCGAGCGCACAGCGGAATTAACAGAAAATCAGCAGCAGCTTGAAGCCGCTGAGGAACGCTCCCGCCTGCTGCTGGATTCGGCCGGCGAGGGAATTTTCGGCGTTGATGTGGACGGGAAAATCATTTTTATCAATCCGTCGGCCAACCGCATGCTGGGCTATGAACCCGGTGAGCTGATCGGCCAGGATATCCACTGGCAGGTCCATCATTCATACCCAGACGGCTCGACGTATCCCAAAAAAAAGTGTCCCATGTATCTGAGCCATGCCGACGGCAGTGAACAGCATATTGTCGGAGAGGTGCTGTGGCGCAAAGACGGCAGTTCTTTTTTTACCGAATACACCAGTATGCCGATAAAAAAGGAAAATCGCGTTGTCGGGGCGGTCATCAGCTTCATGGATATCACCGAGCGCCGCCAGATGGAAAAAGAGCTTCTCCAAGCCAAGGAAAAGGCCGAGGAGGCCACCCGGGCCAAATCCGATTTTCTGGCCAATATGAGCCACGAGATTCGCACGCCCATGAATGCGGTTATCGGCATGGCGCACCTGGCGCTTAAAACAGAGTTGACACCCAAGCAGCGGGATTATTTGAGCAAGATCCAGTCTTCGGCCAATTCCCTGTTGGGGATTATCAACGACATTCTGGATTTTTCCAAAATTGAGGCCGGCAAGCTGGACATGGAAGCTGCTGTCTTCGATCTGTCGGAAACAATGGACAACGTGGCCAATGTGATCAGCATTAAGGCCCGGGAAAAAGACAACCTTGAAGTTTTGTTCGACATCGACGCCGGGGTGCCCAACTTATTGATCGGAGATCCCCTGCGGCTGAACCAGATACTGGTGAATCTCGGCAATAACGCCGTAAAATTTACCGAACAGGGAGAGATTGTTTTTACCGTAAAGCAGATCAGGCGATCGGATCATGGTATTCACCTCGAGTTTTCAGTGCGCGATACGGGCATCGGTATGACCATGGAGCAGCAGGGACGGCTTTTCCAGGCTTTTTCCCAGGCCGACACCTCGACGACGCGAAAATACGGCGGCACCGGGCTGGGCCTGACCATCAGCAAACGGCTGGTGACGATGATGGGTGGTGAAATATGGGTGGACAGCGAGCCCGGGCGGGGTACGACTTTCAGTTTTACGGCCAACTTCGGTTTGGCAGAGGAAAAAGCGAAAAAGCACTTTGCCCCGTCGCCGGACCTGCGAGGGATAAAAGTGCTGGTGGTGGATGACAATGCGACTTCGCGGCAGATTTTTCATGACATGCTGGTTTCATCTTCCTTTGAAGTTTATCTGGCGGCTTCCGGCGCAGAAGCTCTGGATGAAATCGAAAGGGCCGACGGGAAAACCCCCTTTGAGCTTGTGATCATGGACTGGAAGATGCCGGATATGGATGGCCTCGAAGCTTCCAGACGCATTAAGAATCACGAAAAGTTGCATAAAATTCCGGCCGTCATTCTGGTGACCGCTTACGGGCGGGAGGAACTCATGCAGCAGGCTGAAAAAATCGGGCTGGAGGGTTTTTTACTCAAACCCGTAAGCGCATCGGTGCTGTTTGATGCCATGATGCAGGCTCTGGACAGGGAAGCACCGGCAACTTCCCGTGCCGAGCACAGGAAAAATGAAAGACTTACCGGAAAGATGCAAGACCTCAAGGGGGCCCGGGTGCTGCTGGTGGAAGACAATGAGATCAACCAGCAGGTGGCCAGAGAAATCCTGGAAGATGCCGGCCTGGTGGTCACCATTGCCAACAACGGCAAGGAGGGACTTGAACGGGTGAAGTCATCGAAATTTGAAGCCGTGCTCATGGATGTTCAAATGCCGGTGATGGACGGATACGAAGCTTCAAGGCGCATTCGCCAGTGGGAAGACGAAAGGGGGAATTCGGAAGTGGGAATGCGGAATGCGGAAGGTGGAAATGATTCTGATTTAAAACCTGAAAGCAAAAGACTTCCGGTCATCGCGATGACGGCCCATGCCATGGCCGGTGACAAGCAAAAAAGTCTTGCCGCCGGCATGAATGACCATATCACCAAACCCATTGATCCAGAGCAGCTGTTTGCAGCTTTGCGGAAGTGGATCAAAACGGATGCAAAAAGGGCTTCGGACTTGGCGCCTCGAATTGCTAATAAAAACTCCAGAAAAAACCCGGTCGCAGGGAACCAAGAATTGCTTCCAGAATTTTTACCCGGATTTGATCTGCAGGCCGGTTTGAAGCGCCTGCAGGGCAACCAGAAGCTATATCGCAAACTACTGCTGGACTTTGGCACCAACTATGGCGGGGTGGCCGGCGAAATTTACACGGCCCTGAAGGCCGGGGATTTTCAGCGGGCCCACAGCCTGATTCATAACCTGAAAGGACTGGCCGGCAACCTCGAGGCCACGGACGTGCGCGTGGCGACAGTGGAAATTGAAAGGATTGTCAAGGGACAGACAGCGAACACCGTTTCTATCAAGGAGCTGGAACAGAAATATGCGCGGCTCGAAGCGGCCCTTAAGGCGGCGCTGGAGGCTGTTGGGCAATTGGAGCCCGCAGTGGAAAAAAAGACCGCTAATAATCGCGATAATCAAATGAGCGGGATGCCATCCGGGCTGACAAAAGAAGTCGCCGGGCGCATCCGGGAGGCGGCTGAAATGGGAGATGTATCGCAGATCACGGAAATCGCCGGGGAGCTTAAGGGGGAATCCGGGTCCATGGCCTCCCTGGGTGACGAGCTGATCCGGCTGGCGGAAGATTTTGACTTCGAGGGAATTCAAAGCGTGGTGGACAAGTTGAGTGGCTGATCAGATTGACTGGATGAATTCGCCGATAGCGAGATAGAGGACAGGTTATGAAGATACTGGTGATCAACTCGGGAAGCTCCTCGATAAAATATGAACTGTTCGACATGGATCAACGGCGGGCCCTGTCTTCGGGACTGGCCGAAAAGATCGGGGAACCAAGTTCCATTCTGACGCACCAATACCTTACTGCCAGAGGGGATAAGAAAAAGATCGTCGAAAAAGCAGAGATCACGAACCATTACCAGGGATTGCAGCGCAGCGTGGATTTACTGATGGATCCGCGGCACGGTGTGATCGGCCACCGCTCGGAGATTGCAGCCGTCGGCCACCGCGTGGTGCACGGCGGTGAGTTTTTCCAGGCCTCCACCCGGATCGATGACCGGGTGATGGCGGCCATCCGGCAGTGTATTGCCCTCGCACCCTTGCACAACCCCGCCAACCTGATGGGAATCGAAGTGGCCTGCAAAATATTTCCCAAAGCCGCCCAGGTCGCTGTTTTTGATACTGCTTTTCATCAAAGCCTGCCGAACTATGCCTATCTTTATGCCATTCCGGTTGAACTATACGAGAAGCATAAAATCCGTCGCTATGGATTTCACGGTACATCCCATGCGTTCGTTGCCGAGGCGGCGGCAGCATTTCTCAGCCGGCCGTTGACGCAGTTGAACCTGATCACCATCCACCTGGGAAACGGCGCCAGTATGTGCGCGGTCCGGGGTGGAAAAAGCGTGGATACCAGCATGGGCCTGACACCCCTGGCGGGGTTGCCCATGGGTACCCGCTGTGGGGATATTGATCCTTCCATCCTTTTAATATTGGCTGATCGTGTGAACATGTCCTTTGGGGACCTGGACAAGATGCTGAACAAAAAAAGCGGGCTGCTGGGGCTGTGCGGCGTCAACGACATGCGCGAGGTCATTCGCAAAAAGCAGGCCGGGGACAAACAGGCCAAAATCGCCCTGGAAGTATACACTTACCAAGTCAAAAAGTATATCGGGGCCTATTGCGCCTGCCTGGGCCACGTGGATGCGCTTGTTTTTACCGCCGGCATCGGTGAGAATTCTCCGGTTGTGCGCGAGCTTTGCTGCCGGAATTTACAGGCCCTGGGAATCGAAATTGATGACGAAAAAAACCATGATAGCGCCGATGGCATCCGGCAGATCAGTTCCCGGAACAGCAAAGTGAAAGTGCTCGTAATCCCCACCAACGAAGAGCTGAGAATCGCCCAGGAAACCCAGCGTGTGATCGGTGGGTAAAAACGTCCTTGTGAGGGCTCATGACTCCTGAAGTCACCTGTGAAGATATTCTTGCGTCGATCAACAGCGGTATCATTGCCACCGATGTCGATGGCAAAATTGTCTATATTAATCCAAGGGCATTGAACATACTCGAATTGGGCTCGACCGCCGTCATCAATCTTGATTTTCAGCGCCTGATACCGGAGGCGGGCAAGCGCATCAGGCAATGCCTCCAAAGCGGAAAGACTTGCACCGGCCAGTATGTGCCCAGGGGCAATCGGAAAATGGTGATCGATATCGCCCCGCTTAAAGTTGGGGGCGAAATTAAGGGTACCCTTGCCATATTGCACCATTTGGACGACTTTGTCGAGGCGCTTCGCTATTCGGACGAATATCTAAAACTTTACAGACAACTTGACGCCATTTTCAAGGGGTCATCAGACGGGCTGTGGATCCACGACAGTACCGGCAAAATAATAAATATAAATACCGTTTCTGAAATGATCAACGGTGTCCGTGCCAGGGATGTGATTGGTCGCAGTATTTATGATTTGGTCGATGAAGGTGTCTTCGAGGGGGTGGTCACCCCGGAGGTGTTGAAGACCAAACGGCAATCCAGCACCCTGTCGTATATCAAAAAAACCGGCAAACGGGTGCTTGTCACCGGCACACCGATTCTGGATGAAGACGGGAACGTCTCCCTGATCGTGAGCAACGAGCGCGATCTGACACACTGGAATGCCGTGCAGGAAGAATTGGAGCAGCGTCGCCGGATTGCTGAAAAATATAAAGATGAATTTGAAGAATTAAGCTTGCTGGCGTCATGGCAGCAGGAAATTGTGGCCGAGAGCAAAGAAATGCAGCAGGTTCTGCGGGTGGGTATGAAGCTCGCGCGCATGGGAGCCTCCAACATTTTGCTTCAGGGGGAATCTGGAACCGGCAAAGGACTGCTCGCAAAATTCATCCATGATAACGGCAACCGCAAAGTCAAACCTTTTATTCAAATAAATTGTGCCGCCCTGCCGGAAAGCCTTCTTGAAGCCGAACTTTTCGGATACGAAAAGGGGGCCTTCACCGGTGCCAGGGAAGAGGGTAAAATCGGTTTGTTTGAATTGGCCCATGAAGGTACCTTGTTTCTGGATGAAATTGGCGATCTGCCCCTTGGCGTCCAGGCAAAATTGTTGAAATACCTGGATGATCAGGAAATTTTGCCCCTGGGCGGCATCCGGCGCAAAAAGGTCGACTGCTGCGTCATCGCCGCAACCAATCAGGATCTCGATGGGCTGACACGGCAGGGCCGTTTCCGGCAGGATCTTTTTTTTCGCCTGAATACCTTTATGATCCATATTCCAGCCCTGCGTCAGCGGTCGGTCGATATCGTCAAAATGGCCGAATTTTTTCTGGATATCTATAACCGGGAATATCAGGTCCAGCGACGCATTACCGCGAAGGCCCTCCGTCAGCTGCAGGCGTATCCATTTCCTGGCAATGTTCGGGAATTGCAGAATATCATGAGAAAAGCGGTCGTTTTGAGCGAAAATGACGTGCTGGATGATTTTTTAGCGGATAGCATCGGTGCCGGGGATAAAACCCCCGGGAGGAAAACTGAATTTCCGGAAGATCCGTCATATCCGATTCGTTTACAGGACAAAGTCCAGGCTCTGGAAAAAAAGATTCTGTCTGATGCCTTCAAACGTTTCAGATCCACCCGGAAAGTGGCGCAAAATTTGGGAACCAGCCAAAGCAGTGTCATGCGCAAAATGAAGAAGTACCACCTGGGGTAATTCCTTCGGAATCGGTTCGATAAATATTATAACCCTTTGGAATTAAATGGAATATGGTAGATATATTTAGAGTCGTTATCGGCTCAATTTTATCGTTAAAAATTTCAGTATATTAATCGATATCTAGAGTCTAAAACGGTTCATCCGCTGATCCCACATGATTACTTCAACCGATAACTATATAAATTGATTGTATATTAATTGACAGGTAAATCCTGGCCTTGAACTTGCTATGTTTGTATAAAACCAGCAGCAGAATTTATTTGTTATGAACAGATAAACAGGAGCCAAGAATGGAAAAACAAAATGAATCATCTAAAACAATTGTCAATTCCTGGAATGAATGGGACCCGCTCAAACACGTCATTGTCGGCCGCGCCGACGGGACGATGGTGACTGCCCCCG
>JAOZPY010000044.1 GCA_029932495.1 Desulfobacterales bacterium | reverse complement strand
AACCAAAATGCATATTGCGCTCAGTTTATCGCAGGTTGCCCGGACTTTTTGAGAATTTACACACCACGATTACCGTATATCACAGGTCAGGCACAGGGCATATCCCCCCCGGGGATCATTGAGCTCCAGAACCTGCCAGGCCTCGCGACCGACGTCTTCATAGACCCGTACCAGGGGGATTCGGCTACCGGTTCCCAGCCGGGCCGCAACCGTCGAAAGAAAACGATTGATCCGCCGGATCAATTTTTCACGGGCCGTCAGCGGCTGTTTAACATAGATCACATCATACTGTTTAAGGCCAGCCATTTGGGCCGCTGAATGCAGGGCATCCGCCAAGTCTCCCAGCTGATCCACCAATCCCAGTTGCTGTGCGGTTTTCCCTGCCCAGACCCGGCCCTGGGCGATTTTTTCAACTTCTTCAAGCGGCATGGAGCGGCCTTCGGCGACGATCCGGATAAAACGGCCATAGAGGTTTTGAATAATCTGTTCCATGGCGTCAGCCACCTGGGGATTCAGGGGACGGGTGGGATCAAAGGCATCCGTCGTCCGGGTGGTCCCCACCCCATCATTGTGAATTCCCAGGGCATCCAGGCTCTTTTCAAAAGTCGCAAATGCACTGTAGATGCCAATGGAGCCGGTAATGGTGGTGGGAGATGCCCAGATTTCATCGGCCGCCGCAGCGATCCAGTAACCTCCGGAAGCGGCCACCGACCCCATGGAAACCACCACCGGCTTGCCTGCAGCGACCGTCTGTTCAATTTCCCGGCGAATGGTCTCTGCAGCCAGGGCGCTGCCGCCGGGACTGTCAATGCGCACAACCAGCGCCCTGATTTTATCATTACGGCGGGCCTGCCGGATCAGGTCCGCCAGGGTATCACCACCAATTTTGCCTTTCGGCTGGGACCCGTCCAGAATAATCCCCCGGGCGACAATGACCCCCACTTTCGGCCGCCCCGGGTGGATCTGCCGGCGTCGGGGTGCGATGTGCTGCAGGTACTGATCGAAATGAATCTGTTTAAAGGCGTTGTTTGCGCCTTCCCCCACCAGGGCGCGCAACTCTTCATTTACCTCGTCTACGGTTTTCAGCTCATCTACCAGCCCAAAATCCAGGGCCATCCGGGCCGTATCCCCATTCACCCGTGCCAGATACCCGGAAAAGTCATTGGCGTAGTGATCGATGTCTTCGGGAGTCACCCCCCGCAAGTCGGCAACAGTTTTCTTGTAAGCCTGCCATAGAACTTCAAGCCAGGCCAGGTTGGCCTTCCTTGCATCCGGTGACATATCATCGCGCAAAAACGGTTCCAGAGCAGATTTGTAAGTGCCCACGCGAAATACGTGAAGCTGGATCAGCAGCTTGTCCAGCGCACTTTTAAAATACTGCCGATAAACCCCGAAGCCGGAAAGCCGCACGCCGCCCATGGGGTGCAGGTAGACCTGGTCAGCATGGGCGGCCAGGTAATACTGCCGCTGGTCATAGTAATTACCGGCAACAATTATCTTTTTACCCCCAGCCTTAAAACGTTTCAAGGCCTGCCCGATTTCCGCCAGCTTGCTGGGCCCGGCCCGGCCCAGGTCCTTGAGATCAAGCACCATCATGCTGATGTGCTTATCATGGGCGGCAAAATCAATCACATCGATGACATTTTTTAAAAGGGTTTCAGAGCGATGCTCCGAGCTGAACAGCTGGCCTGAAAGTAACGTTTCGCTTTCTTGCTCGACAATATCACCCTGAAAGTCCAGAACCAGAGCCGCACCATCTGGAACCCGGGGTTCGCTGGGATAAAAAACAATCAGGACAATCAGGGCCAGCAGCCCTACAACAATCAGATTTCCCAGTACCTGGCGCAGAATTGACAGCCCACGCCAAAAAAATTTAACCATGCGTTGAATAACACTTAAAAATTTAAGCATTCGATAGAACCTTTCGAGATTTAAATCAATTTGAAATATACGTCAGTTCCGTCTAAAAAAAAAGATAATTTATAAATCATATCCGTTGTCGTTCAAACCCGCGCCCCCGTTTCTCCAACGCAATGGAAAAAAACAATAATTATTCATCCGGTTGAAAAATGACATTATTATAATTATATATTTTTATGAAGTAATATGATAAAAAAATCATATTTCTTTATTGATTTATTCGGATTCATGGTTATTTTTCCCACAGAAATAAAAAAACCATGATAGGGTCCCGGCCGGTTCCAACCCCGGGTGGCCGGCCGCCGTTTTCCAAGGAGCGGCTCGGCCCCCGGAAACGGACATAAAACAGCCGGCGGGGAATGTCTATCCACAAGGAGGGACTACAAAATGAGTAAAATTATCGGAATCGACCTGGGAACAACCAATTCATGTGTCGCCGTTATGGAAGGCAGCGATGCCAAGGTGATCACCAACCCGGAAGGCGGCCGCACAACACCGTCCATGGTGGCCATCTCCGAGAATGGGGAGCGCCTGGTTGGCCAGATTGCCAAGCGACAGGCTATTACCAACCCTGAAAACACGGTTTTTGGGATCAAGCGGCTGATCGGCCGATCCTATGATTCCAGGCAAGTGCAGGATGACATCAATGTTCTGCCCTACAAAATTGAAAAAGCCCCCAACGGGGATGTGCGCATTAATTTGCGGGGAAAATCCTACAGTCCGGCGGAAATTTCATCCTTTATACTGGCCACTATCAAAAAATCAGCCGAGGAATACCTGGGTGAAAAGATTACGGATGCCGTCATCACGGTGCCGGCATATTTCAATGACAGCCAGCGGCAGGCCACCAAGGATGCCGGCAAAATTGCCGGCCTCAATGTGCGGCGGATCATCAACGAACCCACGGCAGCCGCCCTGGCCTATGGGTTGGACAAGAAAAAGGATGAAAAAATTGCAGTTTTTGATCTGGGCGGCGGCACGTTTGATATTTCGATTCTTGAAATCGGCGACGGGGTGTTTGAAGTCAAGGCCACCAATGGCGACACCCATTTGGGCGGCGAGGACTTTGACCTGCGGCTGATCGATTTTCTGGCCGATGAATTCAAAAAGGAGCAGGGAATCGACCTGCGCAATGACAAGATGGCGCTGCAGCGTTTGAAAGAAGCCGCGGAAAAAGCCAAAATCGAACTGTCGGCCTCCATGCAGACCGACGTCAACCTGCCGTTTATTACGGCTGACGCCAACGGTCCCAAGCACCTGGCCATCAAAATCAGCCGGGCCAAACTGGAAAACCTGGTGGGCGATCTGCTTGACAAGCTGGAAGCGCCCTGCCGGACCGCACTCAAAGACGCCGGGCTGTCGCCGGGCGACATCGACGAGGTGATCCTGGTGGGCGGTATGACCCGCATGCCTGCCGTGCAGGAAAGGGTGAAAAAAATATTCGGCAAAGAGCCCAACAAGGGCGTCAACCCTGATGAAGTGGTGGCCATGGGCGCTGCCATTCAGGGGGCGGTGCTCAAAGGCGACGTGAACGATGTGCTGCTGCTGGATGTTACCCCCCTGTCGCTGGGCATTGAGACCCTGGGCGGTGTAATGACCAAACTGATTGAGAAAAACACCACCATTCCGGCCAAAAACAGCCAGATTTTTACCACGGCCGAAGACAATCAGCCGGCGGTGACGGTTCATGTCCTCCAGGGAGAACGCGAGATGGCAGCGGACAACAAAACCATCGGGCGTTTTGAACTGACCGGAATCCCCCCGGCACCCCGGGGTACCCCCCAGATCGAAGTCGCCTTCGACATCGATGCCAACGGCATCGTGGAGGTGTCGGCCAAAGACAAGGCCACCGGCAAGCAGCAGTCGATTCGCATCACCCATTCATCGGGCCTGACCCAGGAGGAAATCGACCGCCTGGTCAAGGATGCCGAGCTGCATGCTGAGGAAGACAAGCGCAAAAAGGAGCTGATCGATGCCCGCAACGCGGCCGATGCGCTCATTTACAACACCGAAAAAACCATGGCCGACCTGGGCGATAAGCTCAATGCAGCCACCCGCGCTGAGGTCCAGGGTGTCATCGCTGATCTCAAACGCGCCATGGAAGGCGAAGACAGCGCCGAGATCAAACGCTTGACGGAAACCCTGACCCATGCCGCCCACGGCCTGGCACAATCGGCGTACCAGCAGGCCGAAACAGCGGGTGGTCCGCAGGCAACCGGCACAGGTCCGACGGAAAGCGGCCGTGCATCGACATCCGACGGAAATGATGAGGTGGTGGATGCGGAATTTGAAGAAGTCGCCTGATAGCGGTTCTCAATTGCCAATCCCTGATTCCCCGGGACCCCTGTATAAAGGGGGCCCGGGGAATTTCACTTTACAACCGCCGGCTTTCCCGATAAAGAACAAACACAAAAACCGAACGCCCGGCCACTTGCCGGAAAAGCCATGAGCCGTCCACTTGTTGCCAAAACCATTTTACGGGGCCTGCTTTTCGGCCTGCCGGTGGTGCTGCTCGCCACCGTGCTGGTCATCTACCTGGGCCTTCCCGATGTCTGCACCCTGAAAAACTGCAACCCCCGGACCACCGCCTTGATGCTTCAGCGGTACCGGGAAGCGCAGCGCGGCGGAAGAGATTTCCGCCTTCTCCAGCAATGGGCTGCTGACAAGAAAATTCCCCAACTGCTTAAAAACACTGTTCGGGTCTGCGAAGACGCCGGATTTTACCAGCACCACGGAATTGATTTTACGGAATTAAAAGCCGCCGTCAGAAAAAACTGGGAAAAAAGAAAATATGTACGGGGGGCCAGCACCATTACCCAACAGCTGGCGAAAAATCTCTACCTGTCCACAGAAAAAAGCATCCTGCGCAAAATAAAAGAATATCTGATTGCCAGACGCCTGGAAAGCTGCCTGGACAAAAAGCGCATTTTCAACCTGTATTTGAATGTCATTGAATTCGGTCCGGCAATTTTCGGTGTCCAGGCCGCGGCTGACTATTATTTCCATAAAGATATCAGTCTGTTAAATCTCGAAGAGGTGGTCCGGCTGACGGCCGTTATTCCACGGCCGCTCACCGAGAGCCCTGTTGGGAACAGCCGTTGGCTGCGGTGGCGGGCCGGTTGGATACTGGACACCCTTTACCGCTATCACTATATCAGCCGGGAGCAGCACCAGGCCGTGCGGCAGCGGTTTTCCCAGCCGTGAACAATAGCGTAACTTCTGCCTTTTTTTAAGTGCGCACAATAAAAAAGGGGCTCAACAGAGCCCCTTTTCAGGTTTGATATGCGAGAGCTGATCCCCTGTCAGTGGATTGTGATCGCTTTGGGTTTGTGCTCTTCCGGCTTGGGAATTTCGATTTTCAGCAAACCGTCTTTGAATTCCGCGTTGATCCTGTCGGGATCCACCTCCGCGGGCAGGGTGAACATCCGCTGGAACTTGCCGTAACTGCGCTCTTTACGGTAATAATTCTCCTCTTTGACCTCGTTTTCATGCTTGCGCTCGCCCTTGAGGGTCAAAACGCGGTCTTTGATGTCAATGGAGACATCTTTCTTGTCCACGCCGGGCAGTTCGGCCTTGATGACAAGGCTGTCATCATTGTCATACATGTCCACCGCCGGATGCCAGCTGCCCATTTCGAAATCCTCTTCAAACCAGGCCGGATTAAACAACGGTTCATCAAAAAATCGGCTGATCCGATTCTGCAGGGTGTTCATTTCTCGCAACGGATTCCATCTAACCAAGTTCATATGCCCACCTCCTTATCTGTTTTTTTCCATTGTTTTTATAAGTTTTATTGTTTTACTTTTTCTGGCAAATATGATAATAATAATATGCAATATGTCAACTATGTAATGTAATAAATTTTATTTATTACTTAAAAAATTTATCTTTATTAGTAATACAGCAAGCTCCAACCTGCCCCGAGGAGGTCAACCGATATGCCCGATAACAAAAACAATCCCTGGCCGCCATCCGATGGTATTTTACCCCAGCCTTCGTCCGAGGACTTGCGGGGCCGTCAGTCCGTGCGGGCAACCTTCAAGCTGTCTTCACGCGCCATCGATGCCATGAGCATCGTGGCCATCCACCTGGGAATCAAGCAAAAATCGCTTTTTGACCATTTAATCGAAGATGCCCGGTCCTTGAGCCTGATCGCCCGGGAAATTGAAACCGAAAAGTTCAGCACCCTCAGACGCATCCAGAAAACCTTTGTGATCAGCCGCAAGACCCTGACATGTCTCGACCAGATTTCCAGACAGTTCGACGCCCCCAGAGACGCCCTGGTGGAATATTCCATCCAGCGGTTGATGCCCGTTATCGCCCGGGAAAGGCAACGGCATCAAAAACGCAAGGAGGTGCTCAATGACCTCAATGCCCAGGTGAAAAACGGCCTGAAACTGCTGGCAAAATCCCGCCGGCTGCTGGGCGAGGAAGATCCGGTTTTCATCAAGTTGGAAGCGGCCGTCAACAGCCTGATAACCACCCGGGACAACGTGGAAGATTTTGTGGAACGGGGAAAAATCATCGAGGAATTTTAGTCGGGCCCTTCTGGCAAAAATGCCCAAACCGCTTACTTTCCGGTTTTCAGAATATACACGCCAATGGCCACAATGGCCGCCCCGACCAGAATGCTGACCCGGTCACCGGTGATCACCCCATATAAAGCATCCAGCCCGCCCAGCACCATAATAAAAGGAACCACGAATTTCTTCATCAAAAACCTACCTGGGCGCCAATAACAGCACCCCCTCCTCCGTATTCATGTCCATGCGGAATCGATGCAGAAAATTCAGCCCCAGCAACCCCCAGGCGTCTTGCTCCGGCAAATCCAGCACCAGGGCCTTAATGTTGCTGACCGTCCACCCCTCAATGGTAATGGAGGCCAGGGTCACCTCCGGTGCATACTGGATCCCCCCGGCGGTGTTGACCTTACGCAAGGGTGTGCGTTCATCAAAAACCAGGTCCAGCTGCCGGGCCGTAACACGCGGAATGGTCACCATGGAAGCCCCCGTGTCCACAACAAATTTCTGACGCACATTGTGATTGACAACGGCTTCAACCGGAATCAAGCGGGTGCCGGGCGTAAAATTAATGACAATCTTGCCCTCCCGGCCTTTGAGCCGGGCAATCTGGGCCTGCAGGTTTTTGATTTTATCATCCAATGACCGTGGATAGGATCGCATTTCCAGCAGCCGTTGCGCCTCCTGCCAGTTGTCTTCAGCCAGGGCCAACTCAACCGCCTGCAGGTGAATGGCGGCATCATCCGGCAAATGGCTGCTTGCACGCCGGTAGACCTGCCAGGCAGTTTGCAAATCGCCATCTTGCAACAGGGTGTTGATCCAGTCCCGGTACAAAAGTGAAAAAAATTCTTTCAGCTGCTGCGCCTCCTGCCGGTTGGCTGTATGCAGCGCCGGCAGCACGCTTTCGGTCAAACCGACGGCCTCTTCAAAACCATAGGCCTGAACCGTTGCCTGCGCAACGTCCAGCAGCAATGCCGCGTCGCCGGCTGCGCTCAAAATGCGAGGATCGAAGATATCCGCCACCTCCCGGGACGCGCCGGTCTTCAGGACGTGGGCCACCAGGATACGGATATTTTTAACCACGGCTGCGCTGCTCAGCCTCTCCGGCGTATCCTCCAGCGACAGCCGGGGCTCGTAGCGAAAAGCGCCGGCCAGGGCCTCCAGGCGTTCAAGCTCACTGTAATCCCCGACAGGCATGGCAAGGGCCAGCAAAATAGCTTCTTCCCGGCCGCCGGCAAAGGTGGTGTGATAAAAATCATCCACCTGGATCTCCGCTCGCAGGTATCCACCTTCATCACCGCTCCACAAATATCCTCCGGCAGCAAAATCACCAAAGCTCCAGCCGACAACCCGCTCATTTTGAATCATCAACCCCATGTCATCAACAACAGGCACAAATTCAGCCTCAATAAAATAGCCTCGCTCGACCGTATGCCGGGGCGCTACCGGCTGCAGCTCATTCGACTCGCCCAGCGAAAGCCAGGCCACGGATTCATCCACTGACCAGGGGTACAACTCGGGGCTTTCCAGCGCCAGGTCCTCCTCGATGCGCCACAGCCCCACCGGGTCGTCATCGCCGATCATGCCGCCAACAATATTTACCTGCCGGTCTTCGCGCAGCTTAAAAATCCAGCTACTGGCTCCCAGACAAACCCGCCGGGGAAGGGCCACCCAGCCGCCAGCCACCACGGCCGCCGGCATCTCGTTGATGACCCTGCCGGTAATATCTTTAAACACCACCAGACCCGCCGGAATTTTGATTGTTTTTTCAGACACCGCCGCAGTGATAGTTTTGTCTTTGGCCGGGGGGGGTGGCTGTAAAATGGTTTTTTCTGCGGATTTGACAGCAGGTACGGCCTCGGACCGCTGGGTTTTGACAATGGAATTGAGGGGGGCCGTGGGGCCGGTGCGATGATAAAAATAGAACAGGGCGACAACCAGGACGACCAGGAATAAAATCGGCCATCTCCAGCGGGATTTGCCGGGGACATGCCCCCGCAGCCGGGTTCCACAGTTCAGGCAGAAATTGGATTGACCGGGATTAACGGTTTTGCACCGCGGGCATATGATAAAATCGTCGCCAACGGGAGAGACAATTTGAATCTCGTTGTCATCCATATGCCGGTCCCATCCAGCCGTTGTGGTTGCCGGAAACCATCCGGTATCGGCAATTACCGCGAATCATACTGTTAATCATAAAATTGTGCCACAAATCCAGGTTTTGGGCAAGCCTTTCGCAGCGGACAATCCACCAATGCACATGTTTCAAGAAATCCCCCGGATAAAGGCGTCTTCCATCTGCCGGCGGCTGTTTTTGATTTCGGTAAGCATGCCGCCCAACTGTCCCCACCGGCCATTGCCTGCCTTTCTTAATCTCCGGCTCTGCACGGGACACAGGTACCAGGTGCAGATCCAGGGCCGGGCGATGCGCGGCAACGTGCATCCCCGCAAACTTGCATAGCGGCAGGTGGCTTTCAGGCTGTCGATGGCCTGGGCCGGAGGTGGGGCCAGCCCGTTGAGATGCAAAAAAACAAGATCGCGAAAATCATACCACGGGCTGGCTGTCAGGCAGCAGGGATCGGGGCACCAGGGGCAGGTTTGCCGACAAATCTCATCCAGAAGGGGAAATACAGACTCCAAACGCTCACGCGTCTGTCGGGCGATCTGCATGGCGGCCTTTAATTGAGAATAATAGCGTTTCAGGTGAAAATCAATACTGGCGTTGGCTTCCTGCCATGCGGCAACAGATCTCCAGGGCGGTGACAGTGATGGGGGGGCAGCGTCCTGCGCCTGCATCAAAAGGCCGGCTGCAGGCAATTGCGGACCTGCATAAAATTTCCGGGAGCCGCCACCAGCAGATGATCTTCAATACGCTGACCGTCCAGGTATTCGTTAAGATAAAAATCACTGCCGTCCAGCTTGGAAAATTTTCCCCCCGCCGCCTCTATGATGACCCGGGCGGCTGCCAGTCCCTGAAACGACTCGTTGGCGATCACCGCTGCGTCCGCCCGTCCCACCGCCACGTAACAGATATGCGCTGAGGCGCAGCCCAGGTTGCGAATCTTACCGGGAAAATTTGAATGATAATACTGGTGAAAACGGGAAAAGGTGAACAACACACTTTCATCATTGACGGCGGCACTGTCCGATATGCGAATGTTCTTTTTCCCCCAAAAAGCATCCTGACCGGCCCGGGCATGAAACAGATCGCCAGTGGCCGGCATGTAAAACACACCTAAAATGGGCCAAAAATTATCAAGCAGTGCCAGAGACATGCCCCAGATGGGGATGCCGGCCTGAAAGTTGGCCACCCCTTCAATGGTGTCAAAAGCCCACAGAAACCGCTTGCCTTCATGGGAATAGTTTTCGTTTATCTGATCATATTTAAACACATGGTGCCCGGGAAACCGCTTGTCGAGCTGTTCCTGGAAAAACTCCGACAGGTTCAGGTCGGCCTCGATGACCATTGACTGGTCGAATTTGACCCCGGGCTTGCCCTTTCCATAATAGGCCAGGGCCTTTTTCCCGGCTTCTTTGACAAAATCCAGGGCAAATCCGCTCAACTCATCAATCCCATGACCTTTGGTTCCCATTTTCCCTCCTTACGGTTTCTGGTATTCAGGGGTGGCCGTGTCAACTGCGATGAAACTGCAGCCGACCGCATTAATCCACCTTGATTACAACCATTGTCATATCATCCTCGGCACGCTGAGCTCCGGCAAACCGGTTCAAATCGTCAAAAACAGCCGCCAGAATTTCTCCGGCGCTGACAGCTGCCTTTTGACGCACAACCCGGTAGATGGAATCTTTGCCGAACATTTTCCCGCCAGAATTACGCGCCTCCCAAACACCGTCGGTTGCCAGCACAATGATCTGACCTTTTGCCAGATTATCTTTTTCACAATGCTCATAGTGTGCATCAGGTTTGACCCCCAGGGCCATACCGGCACCGTGCAACGGCTCAAATACATCGGCCGCGGGATCATAAAAAATAGCCGGATCGTGCCCGGCGCGCACCCAGTTCAATTTACGGCTTTTCCCATCAATGGTCAAATAAAACAGGGTCATAAAACCACCGGATTCCTCAACATCAGGAGCCAGAAGCCGGTTGACATCGGAAACCACCCGGGAAAGGCTTCCGGGCTGAACGGATCGCTGGCGCAAAAACGCCCGAGCCGTTGCCATCAGCAAGGCGGCGGAGATTCCATGGCCGGCGACATCACCGATCACCACGCTGATACTGCCGGCCGATTCCCTGCCATGATCGATAAAATCAAAATAATCTCCACCGGTTTCATCACAGTAAACACTGATGCAGGCGATATCCAATCCGCTGACCGCCGGAGGATGCCGGGGCAAAAGGGCCTGCTGGACTTCCCGGGCCATGTCCAGGGAGCGGCGCATGCGCTCCCGCTCGACAAGCCCTGCAGTCATTTCATTCATGCCGTCGCCCAGTATGCCCAGCTCATCGTTGGACACCACCTGCACCTTGTGCTGAAATTCACCGCGACGCACTTTTCTAACCAAAGCCATCATGGCCTTGATCGGTGCGGAAATCGTCTTCGTCACCATAAGATGCAGCCCCAGGGCAACCACAAGAAAAATAGCGAAAAGAACGCCCGTAAATACAACGATGCCGCGGCCGAAATCCACGGCCGAGACCAGGGCATCTTCCATTTGCCACTGGAGCAGCAACAGCGTCCCCATTAAAATCGCCATGGAAAAAGCCGTGCCGGCACTGTATAATACCCGGATCTTACGATGAATGGATATTTTCACCGTACCGGGTACCTCCGCCAGCCTGCCGTGGGGGAAAAAGACGGGCACCAGTCGGCTACGGCTAAAATCGTCAATGAGAAAAAAAGAAAGAAAAGAGGCCATGAACCCGATGATCACCCCCCTGAAAAAAATATACACCGCGGTGATCACACCTATGGAGGTAATCAGATACAACACCAGCATGAACAGGAGGGTAACAGCCGTCCACATGATCAAATTGACCACTGCCAGGATCAATGGCAGGTTCACCAGCCTGCGCCGAGCCCGCAGCGCCAGATCGGCCGCCGGCTGCCTGCCGGAACGCACCTGCCGGCTGAAGCTCACAATGGGACGCTGGATGATGTATTGCAAAACGGTGGCCAGAATAAAGATGGCAGGGAAAAAAATGGCCAGCAGCCGTCCCCCGCCGCCCTGGAGAAGAAAGGTCTGCCACTCTTTGAAAAACTCAATGGGTGTAAACAGGTTCAGCAGAATGATCACCAGATCACCCGCCGCGTTGGCGAGGTAATTGCGCA
>JAOZPY010000486.1 GCA_029932495.1 Desulfobacterales bacterium | reverse complement strand
CAGCATACACGGTAGTATGTGAGCATTTCGAAGAAACTCGCAACGCAGTATTTGGGCGTTAGACGGGGTTTTGAAACCGCTTCTATAGTAGTATCACCGCTCTTGAGTGCTTCCCCTCAATTTTGATGGTCAGCGGCTTTTCCAGCTTTACATGCTTCAAATAGGTGGTCTGCTTATCAACCGGCAGCGCTTGCAACCACTGCCAGTTGATAAAATCCTCGCTGTTTTCGGAGATGGTCAGATAGCTGATTCCCAGGGATGTGATGTTGTGAAAAAAATGTGATCCGTGGGAGGGATCGGCCTTGAGTGTTTCGGTGGCCATTTCGATCATGGCACCCACACCGGAAATATCCTGCCAGGTCACCGGGATTCCCAGCCAGCGGTCGGCCGAACCCCATCGTCCCGGTCCGATGAGCAGGTATTTGCGTTTTTGCTGAACCAGCCGGCCGTTTATCCGGCCGATTTCAGTCGCGATGTCCACGGTATGGGCCGGGTCAAACCTGTCGGGGTCCACAAAGACAACATCGGCGATTTCCCGGCTCAGACCGTTTCCCAGGGCCATGGTGGAATAACAAACCGCGGCCGACAGGTCGTCCGGGCTGATCGTGACATCCATCTGGTAGCGGCTGACGCCCATGGGCCGGATCTGAAGCAGGTCAAATGAGGGGTTGCCGTCATCGGGCGGCAACAGGTTCACGGCAAACTCTATTTCCACCGGGCATCCCATTCCCCGGCGGCCGATATCAAGAATCTCGATCAAAAGTTGGGCCAGGGGGAAAGACTGATGCTTAAGCACGTTGGCGAACGTCAGCACCGGGTACCCGTCGGCCCGCGCTCCTTCCCGGATGCGGTGGTCCTGGGGTGAATATGAGCTGCACAGGTATTTGACCGCCGGGTGATCACCGGCTTCGCTGATTTCCAGCTTGACCAGGGCGGGATCTTTATCGGCAGTGAGATTTTGCGGGTCATCGGTCATTTCCAGGGCATAGAAAAAGCGCTGGGAATTTTTAAGGATATCATCCACAGTGGAAAACTGCGGCAGCATCTGGGGATAGCGGGGGGAAAAGCGCAGCGAGACACCCCCCTCCACCACGGTTTTACCCAGCCCCAGGGCAATGTGAGCGATGCCTTCTTCGGGTTTCATGTGGGCGATGGGATAAAAGTTATAAGATTGCGCCACACCGGAGATGGCCGGGTAATAGAAGCGGTCCCATGGCGATCCGGTCAGTTGCTGGATGAGCACCGCCATTTTTTCATCCTCCAGGCGGAGAAACGTGCTGCGGGCATAGGATTTGGGGCTTGCATAGTAAGTGGAGGCGTAAACCATCTTGACGGCGGCAATCAGCTGTTCAAGTCTGACAGCTTCATCCGGATGGTTGTTCGGCAGCATATAAGTTGCGTATATCCCCGCGAAGGGCTGAAATTGCGCATCCTCCAGCATGCTGGACGAGCGTACGGCCAGGGGATACCGGCAGTGATGCATAAACAGCTCCAGGCTGCTTCGCAGCCACTGCGGCAATTTTGCGGCCAGAAACAGGTCAGCGATTTTTTCATCGGCCAGCTCGGCGGTGGCAAGCTCCTTGAGATTGTTTCCCCCGATAAAGGCATCAAACCCATCGGTGGACAGCACCAGGGACTTGGGCACCTGGATGTCAATGTTCTTGAATCGTTCCTGCAAATCGGGATGGCTTTTAAGCAGGGTGGAAATGAAAGCCAGTCCCCGGGCCTTGCCGCCGAGAGATCCCTTGCCCACTTTGACAAAGTCGGCGTCCGGATCAAAGGTGCCGGCCGTCAGTTCGGTGATAAGCCCCTTCTGGCGGCCTTTGCGCCGTTCGTGGATGCAGTTGACCAGATATTTTTTCAATTCCCCGGCGCTGGGGAAATCACTGACCTTAACCGGTTTGAGTTTGGAGGCCAGCATCACCTCCGAGCGCGCCATCAGCCAGCTTGAAAAATGGTTGCGCTGGCCGTGGTAGTAAATGGATTCGTCGGGAATGGTGGGCAGAATCATCTCCATTTCCCGCAGATTGGATACCCTGGCAATTTCCCGGCCGTCAGGATAGCGGAAAACAAAATCGCCAAAGCCAAGGTAATGGATAAAAAAGCTGCGGATTTCCGAATGCAGGCTGGGGGAGTTTTTATTTAAAAAGACGGCCGGGATTTCGTGGGCCCGCCGGCGGTTGGATTCTTCCGAACTAAGATTGAGAAGGGGCAGGTCCGGGTTCTCCTCACGGATCATTGACAGCAGGGAAAAACCGGCCTGGTCGTCGATTTTGCCGTTTCTCGGGAAACGGACGTCAGAAAACACACTAAGCAGGTAAGGACGGTATTGCCGGTATAGCGTCAATGCTTCTTCATAATTTTCAGCCACCAGAATTTTGGGCCGCGCCCGCATTCTCAGGATCCGGTGCTCATCATTGACCGATTCTTCCATCACCGCCTGGGTCTGGGTGACGATTTCCTTGTAGAGCAGCGGCAGCAGCGATGAATAGTAAATGGGCGAGTCTTCTACCAGGATGATGACCCGCACCCGGGCCCGCTTTGTGTCATAGGCCACGTTCATGCTGTCTTCGAGATTTTTAATCAGGGCCAGCAGCAAATCGGAATTGCCGTACCATACGTAGACCCGGTCGATGGATTTGCGGTCGGTCTCCCGGTGCTCCAGCAGGTGTTTGCTGGTGTTCTGGATCATCAGGTAAACCGGGACGTCCGGATACAGGGATTTTATTTTGCGCCCCAGCACATAGGCGTCAATTTCATCAACCTGGGGCATGGTAATAACCAGGTCGAATTTTTTTTTGGCCAAAGCTTCCAGGGCCCCGTCGGCGCTGGAAACCCAGGTCAACATGGGAGGCCGCGACAGGTTCAGACCGCGGTATTCATAAATGATGCGTTCGGCCAGCCGGCCTTCTTCTTCCATGATAAAGGCTTCATAGGGACTGGAGACCAGCAGGATGTCCGTAACCTTTCTGGCCATCAGTTCATGGAAGACTTTGAAGGAAAGATCAAAATCCTGTGCGCTGTCGGTGTACATAAAAAAGGCTCAGGGTCCAGGGTTCAAGG
>JAOZPY010000485.1 GCA_029932495.1 Desulfobacterales bacterium | reverse complement strand
ACCTTCATTTTTTCCACCCACGACAAAATGGTGATGGACTATGCCCGCCGGCTCATTTTGCTGCATGACGGCCGGCTTGAGCAGGATCGGGTGAAATGAAAGTCTGCAAACTGTTCCTTTTATTGGCCGCTTTTCTATTCCCTGCAACGCACACCCGGGCTCAAACGAACAGCAGCCCCTCCCCTGCCCCGGCTTCATCGACAACGCAAAGGTCAACTTTTAAACCTTGGTATAAAAACATTGATATACGCTGGGGGGGAAGAATGAAAACCGCCGGTGCAGCCTCCAGAGTAACCAATGATACCTATTTTGCCCCCGTGGGCACCGGCATCTACTATGACGGCAGCGCCAATTTGCGACTGATCAATGAAACCTTTTTCAACGATTTTCTGTTTTTTGAAGCGGACTACGAACTGCTCTGGGCCGGCGGGGACACCATCCGCAAGCAAAAGCAATTGGAGCGCCTGTTTCCGGCTCTTAAACAAAGCGTTTTTTTGCCGGGAACGCCATTGAATGACGATCGGCGTTTGCTGGATCTGACCGGCACCATAAAAGAAGAAAACAGCTGGTTTTTGCTCCAGCGGTTGGACCGCCTGTTTGTCGATCTCAACGGCCAGTGGGGATCGGTGCGGGTGGGGCGGCAGGCCGTGACCTGGGGCGGTGGATTTGTCTTTAACCCCATGGATCTGTTTAACCCCTTTGCCCCCACGGCCATTGACCGCGACTACAAGACCGGCGATGACATGCTCAACGTCCAGCTTCAAATTCCCGGAATCGGAAACCTGCAGGGGCTATACGTGGCGCGCCGAAATCCGCACACACACGAAGTCCAGTCGAATCAAAATTCGGCAGCAGGCAAGCTTCATTTTGCCGCCGGCAATACCGAATTTGATCTCATGGGGGGCAAACATTACAAAGATGCGGTGACGGGAATCGGAACCCGGGGCTACCTGGGAGACACCGCTTGGCGCCTGGACGGCACCTGGACCTTTCGCCATGACGGGGATAACTATATTTCCTTAGTGGCCAACATGGACTATTCCTGGGTCTGGTTCGATAAAAACATCTACGCTTTTATCGAGTATTATTTCAATGGACTGGGAAAAAACGATTATGCCAAATCCCTGACGACTCCGGCTGTTTTTGAACGCCTGGCCAGAGGCGAGCTGTTTGCGCTGGGCCGCAACTACATCAGCAGCCATCTGCAAATTGAACTCCATCCTCTGCTCAAAGTGTCGCTGACTGCCATCAACAACCTCAAGGACCCCTCAGGAATCCTGCAGCCCTATGCTACCTGGGAGATTACCCAGAATCTGCAGTTGACCGGTGGCTTGAATGTTTACTGGGGAGATCGCGGCAGTGAGTATGGCGGATTCACCCTGCCCGGCACCGGCATCCGCAGTAAAACTCCGGACAGCGCCTACCTGTGGTTGATCTATTATTTCTAAATTGACTGCCTTTTAATCGCGAAAAAGTGGACAAAAAACGGGGTGCCTGATATAATATATTTACGTTGATCCTATCAAAGATTGAAGCTCCCCGCGGCTTGTTCCGGGGCTGGCGCTCGCTGGCTGGTTCAATTCTTTTATGATCCTTTCATGATTCCAGGAGTCAACTTTCAGCTGTGTGAATAAGCTTAGGATGAAATCTGTGCGGTTGAGCAAAACCCAGATAAAATTTATCAAATTTACGCTTTTCGGCGGGGTTGTTTTTATCTGGGGCATTCTTTTTAACCTTCTCGCAGTGGATGTGTTGCATGTTGACAAGAAAATCGCATATCTATTTGTCGTCAGCTCCCAAGTCCTGATCTGTTTTTTTCTCAACCGCTACGTTATTTTTGAGAACAGCGAGCGCAATATTTTCCAAACGTTTTCAGGCTACCTTGCGGCCCTGGCGGTTTTCAGAATGGCGGACTGGACCCTGTACGTCATTCAGATCAACTGGCTGGGTCTACCGTACCTGCTGGCGCAAACCTTAAGCAACATTCTGATTTTTGCTGCCAAATTTCCGATTTATCAGATTATTTTTGAAAGACGTCCTTCCTGGCTGGGAATCCATAAAAAAGATGCGAACTAAGGGCCAAATCATATCCGGGTTTTCCACTCGCCAAACAATCATTGCCCTGGCAATCATTGGTATTTTTGCAATCGGGCTGATCCTGCGGGTGGTAATGACCGCCGAAACCAAGGTCAGTATTCCCATCCGGGCGGATGCCAAAGATTACTATCTGTATGCCCACAATATGATCGAATACGGCGTTTACTCCAGGCAGGCGCCGGGGAAATTTAAAGGCCCTAAACCGGTTGCCGACGCCCATCGGGCTCCCGGTTATCCCCTGTTTTTAGTGCCTTTTGTAAAGTTTCCGCCGACATTCAAAATGGTCAACTCAATCGTTGTCACCCAGGCCATTATCAGCGCGCTCACCATTTTAGCGGCCATCGCCTGCTTCAAATCCTTTTTATCATGGCCCTGGACCTTCGGCGCCGCCCTTCTGACGGCAATCAGTCCGCATTTAATTGCTTTCAATATTTATCTGCTCACCGAATGTTTATTCACCTTTTCACTGGTGCTGCTTACCCTGGCAATGGTGCGTCTTTCCCGGAGCCGGAACCCGTTGCTCGCTGTCATTGTCGGTCTGGCAACGGGTGTTTCGTTTCTGATCCGCCCCACCATGCTCTATTTTATCGTCTTTCTGGTTCCGGTGTTTTTTGTTTTTTTTAAAAAGAAAAAAGGTGCGGTGCTGGCATTGTTTCTGGTCATCGGTTTTTGTGCTGTCTGGGGACCGTGGACCCTGCGCAACATCGTGGTCAAACCCAGGAAAAGCACCCTGGCGGTTCAAACCATCCACAAGGGGATGTATCCGAATCTCACGTATAACAACGATTCCAGAACTTACGGGATCCCCAATCATTTCGATCCAACCTGGGACCAGCTGCGGGACATGAAATCAGTTGTGCGGGAAATCAGCCGGCGCTTCAAAAAGGAACCCCTGAGATATATCCGTTGGTACATTTTCGGCAAACCCGCCATGTTTTTTTCCTGGAATATGATCGTCGGCATGGGC
>JAOZPY010000484.1 GCA_029932495.1 Desulfobacterales bacterium | reverse complement strand
CGGATCCGTTGCCACTGGCAAACGTCACGCAATTGCAAAAAATTGTCAGCATTGAACCAGCCTGCGAGCGAAATAAAATTAGATATTTTCCTTACTGGGAAGATTCCCTGCAGCTTGCTGCAGGGAGCTTCAAATGTAAAAAAATAAAATCAGGTTTAAAAAAAGAACGTTTCATGTTAAAAATAGTTATTGCACAATTAAGGTACCAAAATGACCGAAAAAGTTTACATCACCAGCAAGCAGATGGCCACTTTCATTTGCCCCCAGTGCAAGAGATCTAAAACTGTCAGCGTTGCACGCTACGCCCAGATGGATAAAGTTGTCCGCGTGACTGTCAGATGCCCTTGCGGGCATGCCTATTCCACCATGCTGGAAAAACGGAAAAAATATCGCAAGCAGACCAATTTGCCGGCCAAATATATCCATCTCGTGAATGGCAAACAGGTGGGGCAGGGGTTGCTGACAATCAGGGATCTGTCTGCCGGTGGCATGAAGCTCAAGATCTCCGACAACCATCAACTGGCTGTCGGCGACATTATCCAGGTGGAATTTCACCTTGACGATGCGAACCGGACATTGATCAGCAAAAAGGTGATCATCCGCAATATCAACAGGGAGCTGATGGGCACCGAATTTGCCCCTACGGAGGCTGCTGATAAAGCTCTCGGGTTTTATTTATTCAGCTAGCGTCTATCCATAAATACGGCTGGGAGGCTGGGAAGCTTAATAAATCCTTTTAAGCCTTCAAGCCCGCCGAAGGCGGAATTTGTGAAAACGATAACCGAAAGGTAACAGGTATGGCATATTGTAAATATTGCGGCAGAGAGCATAATGTTGGTTTTGTATCCACCCGCTTTGCCGGAACGGACGGCGTTTCTCTGGAAACGGCCAAATGGGCCGATGTTTTCGAACATGTTGGCTTTGCATGCTTTTATTTTGCCGGTGAGCTTGATCGTCCGGCGGATTGTTCCTTTCTGGTCAAAGAGGCCCATTTTCAGCATTCCGATATCAAGGCTGTCTTCCGCAAATGTTTCGGCGTGCGGGTCAGGGACCGTTCGGTGACGCGCAAAATTTCCAAGCTGAAAAGCAAGCTTAAAGATCAGCTTTACGAATTCACCAAGAAATTTAATATCGACTTGCTGCTTCCGGAAAATGCGCTGACCATTCCGTTAAATATCCCCCTGGGCATCGCGCTGACTGAATTTATTTCAGAAACAGGCATGCCCACCATTGCCCATCACCACGATTTTTTCTGGGAACGCCAGCATTTCATGACCAATGCCGCCTGGGAATATCTTAACATGGCATTTCCGCCGCACCTGCCGTCTATTGAGCATGTGATTATCAATTCCTCGGCGGACAATCAGCTGAGTTTGCGAACCGGGATTTCGGGCACCATTATTCCCAATGTCATGGATTTTGAAAATCCGCCCCCGCTGTCTGACGGTTATGCCTCCTGTGGTTTTGATACCAATGAGGATGTACCGAAATCCGACGACTATGCCGACGATGTGCGCGAGGCCCTTGGGGTCGCCGATGATGAATTGCTGGTGCTGCAGCCCACCCGGGTGGTCAAACGCAAGGGCATTGAGCATGCCATCGAGTTGGTGCACCGCCTGGGGATGAAAGCCAAACTCATCATTTCCCACGCATCAGGCGATGAAGGCTATGATTATGAACGGCGGGTCAGAGAATATTCGAAGTTGATGAAGGTCGACACGTATTTTGTGGCCAACATCATCAATGAGCAAAGAGGACGGACGGAAAACGGCAGAAAGATATACACCCTGGAAGACGTCTATCCCCATGCCGACCTGGTGACCTATCCATCCACCTTCGAAGGATTTGGCAACGCCTTTTTAGAAGCCGTCTATTTTTGCCGGCCAATCGTGGTCAACACCTATTCGATTTATACCATGGATATCAAACCCAAAGGTTTTGATGTGATCGAGATTGACGGCTATGTGTCCGACGAGGCGGTCCGCAAAACCCGGCAGGTGTTGACCGACAAGAAGCTGCGCCAAAAAATGGTAAAGCACAATTATGAAACCGCTAAAAAATATTTTTCTTACAGAATTTTATCCAAGAAACTGAAAAATTTGATTTCAGACTGCACCGGCTGTCCACTGCCGGATAACAGCCGGTAGGGGCATTGGCGCGAAGCTATTTCAATCTCCCATCTTGGCCATGTAGTCATCATACATGGTTTCCAGCGCCAGTTTGTGTTTGGCTTCTTCCTGGCAGAGGAGCTTGAACAAATTTTTCACCTCTGCGGAATCGGCCTGGATCAGAAATTTGTTGTACAGTTTGAGGGCCGCTTCTTCGCGCTTCATGGCCAGCATGAGGATTTCGTTGTACCCCAGACCCGGCGTGTATTCGAGTTCGACAACATAATCACTGCGCTTGATATCCGTAATCCATTCAAATTTGTAGCCCGCAACGGCCGTGGCAAAACCTTGGGATTTAAAGTCCTCCAACATTTTCTGGTGCTTGCGTTCCTCGGTGGCAAACTCTGCAAACATCTTGGCGGATCCGGAAAAGGCCGTTTCTTTGCTCAAATTGGTGTAAAAATCTGCAGCCTCGATTTCTTTTTCAATGGCAAAGTCTAAAATGGCTTCCAGGTTTTCAAACTGCATTGCTTTCTCCTTTCGTTTTCCGGGTACTTGTGCCCGGAGGGCGGACCGGTTTGGCGCTACCCGTGCGAGTCTATCGTCTTCACCGTCCCGGCATTCAATATCCATAACAACTTTTAGCCGTGATTTCAATCGCTGCCCTGGCAGCGTTGAAAATGCAATCGTGCTGGTGCTCTGCGACACTGCCCACAGGGCTTTTGGTGATTATGCCGAGAGTGTTGCCAACCTGGTGGCCGGCAGGTGAGCCTGAGTCGTCTTGTAAAAGCCTGCTCGGGCTTCAAAATGCCCTTGACATCCTTTGAATGATTATGGTAATTTTCACCCTTTTTGAATCTTTGACATTTATCAGGCAAAAAATCGAAAAAAATTGCGAGGAGATACAAGAACACTATGAGCAATGACACGACAGTAGGATCTGTTATGGTCGTCGGTGG
>JAOZPY010000483.1 GCA_029932495.1 Desulfobacterales bacterium | reverse complement strand
TAACTGAAAGGATTGAACGATGTCTGTATTAATTACCGGCGGTGCCGGGTTGCTGGGATCGGCCCTGGTGCATCTGCTGCTGGGAAAAGGAGAACCGGGCGTGGCCGTTCTGGATGCGGTGGATTCCCCGGAGCGCCTGGAAGATGTGAGCGATCGGGTCGAATATATCCAGGGCGATCTCGCCGATAACGAATACCTGATGGACATCGTGAAGAAGGTGCGCCCACAAACCATCTACCACCTCGGTGCCATGCTGGGAGCGCTATGCGATGAACAGCCGGAACCGGCGATGCAGGTCAATGCCGTGGCCACCTTTTACGTACTTGAAGCCGCCAGGCAGTTTAAAGTACCCCAGGTGCTTTTTGCCAGTTCCGTGGCCACGTTCGGTCTGGACTTGCAGGAAAAGGTCCTGCGGGACAACTCCTTGCAGCGCCCGGTGTCCTTTTATGGCGTTGCCAAGCTGTTCAGCGAAGGGGTGGGGCGCTTTTTCAAAAGAAAGTATGGACTTGATTTCCGTTCTGTACGCTATCCCTCCATTGTGGGAATCAATGTCAACCTCAGGGTAGGAGGTATCGTCCATTATACCTCCGCCATGATCGAAGAATCCCTCAAGGGGAATCCATACATGGTCAATGTTGATGCGAAAACACGCATTCCCGTGCTTTATGCAGAAGATGCCGCCCGGGCGATTTTCGAACTGGCCCGGGCTCCTGTGGAGAACATCAAAACGATCAACTATCTCGTGGACGGTGTCAGGCCGAGTCCTAGCGCGGGGGAACTGGCCCAAATGGTTACCGCTAAAATACCCGGTGCCAGAATCGATTTTCAACCCGATGAACAGTGGAAACCCATTCTAGACATGCTGGCGGTACCCATCGATGACAGCCGGGCACGGCAAGAGTGGGGCTGGAAACCGCAGTACGACTACGAAAAGATTATTGACCGCTTTGTGCAACAGTCTGGTGGCCGATAACATCCCAGCGGGCCAATGGGTGAACCGTGGTTGCTGCATAAGCCCTGTTTAAAGGAAGTCCCTGATGAAAGCCTATCGTTTGATGCAGTGGAAAACACCGGCCCGGCTGGTGGATGTGCCGATTCCGGAGCCCGGTCCCGGTCAGGTTTTGATAAAGGTGGCGGGCAACGGGATCTGCCAGTCCGATTTGCACTTCATGTACGATTGGGAGGCCTCGCCGCCGCACCTGGACATCCGACTGCCCATGACCGTGGGCCATGAGATCGGAGGCTGGATCGAGGCCTGCGGACCGGGTGTGACCGGCTTTGAAACCGGGCTTCCCTGCGTGGTCACCCTTGCCGGTTGCGGGCACTGCGAATACTGCGCTGCGGGTTGGAACAACTACTGCCCCAACAAGCTCAAAGTGCCGGGCATGGGCCTGGACGGCGGGCTGGCCGAATACACTGTTGCTCCGACCGCCTCCATCGTACCGCTGGAGGCCATAGAGCCCTGGCGGGCCGCGCCGCTGACCGATGCGGGCTTGAGCGCCTATCATGCCGTCCGGCGCGTCCAGTCTTTGCTCACACCCGGAAGCGCGGTTGTCGTTATCGGGGTCGGCGGTCTGGGCCACATGGCCGTCATGGTTCTCAAGGCCGTTTGCCCGGCCCGGATCATTGCCGTGGATACCAGCAAACAGGCCCTGGCGCTCGCAAGAGATCTGGGCGCCGACTGCGGCAGCTTATCGGATGAAACAACGGTTGAGACAATACAGGAAGAAACGCATGGAAGAGGCGTTGAAGCGGTGCTCGACTTCGTGGGCGCCGGTGCCACCATGAGCTTGGCCGCACAGGTAATCCGCCCGCTGGGGCACATCGTCGTCGTGGGCCGCGGTCGGGGAGCCTTCGAGTTCAAGGATCGCGCCCTTCCTTACGGGGCGATTATGAGCACCACCTTCGGCGGAAGCAAGCTGGAGCTGATGCGCCTGGCGGCCCTGGCGCAGGCAGGGATCATCAGGCCCCGTCTGACCCGCTACCCGCTTAGCGAGGTCCAAACAGCCTTTGAGAAGTTAAGAAATGGTGAGATTGTCGGAAGGGCGGTAATTTTCCCGGACGGACACTAGTCCCATCTCAAAAAACGCACCTATTTCTCGTGGCCTATTTTTCCTGCCTGCTTTTCTTGTACTTCGGCAGCGCAGCGCAGAAAACCAAGCGGCTGACTACATTTACAGTTTGCCCAGGATTTCCCTGGAAATGACGATTTTTTCGACTTCCTTGGTGCCCTCGTAAATTTCCAGCACCTTTGCCGCGCGGTAGAAGCGCTCGATGTCGTAGTCGTTGAAATAGCCATATCCCCCGTGAAGCTGCAGGGCTTCATCCACCACTTCAACGGCCACGTGGCAGGCATACAGCTTGGCCATGGCGGTCAGTTTGGTATCGGCCTTGCCATTGTCCAGCAGCCAGGCCGACTTGTATACCATGTTGCGCGCGATTTCCACCTTGGTGGCCATGTCAGCGATTTTGAACTGGGTGGCCTGAAAAGCGCCGATGGGACGGCCGAACTGCTTGCGTCCCTTGACATGCTTGATGGCCATATCCAGGGCCCCCTGGGCCAGGCCGACACCGTGTCCGGCAACATAAGCCCGGGAATGGTCGAAAAATTTCATCAGTTGGATGAAACCGTTTCCTTCGCCGCCCAGCAGGTTCTCTTGCGGCACCCTTACATTGTTAAAGTATACGGCGGAAGTGTCCGAAGCCCGCAGTCCCATTTTACCGTGCATGGGATCTGCCTTGTAGCCCTCGCGGTCGGTTTCGACGATGATAATGCTGTGGCGGGCGGTTTTTCTCTTTTCTTCAGGGTTGGTCAGGCAGTAGACCAGCATGAAAGTGCCCACCGTGCCGTTGCCGATCATCACCTTGCTGCCGTTGATCACATAGTTATCGCCCTCTTTGACTGCGGTGGTGGTTGCGGCGGCGGTGTCGCTGCCGGCATCCGGCTCGGTGATGGCAAAACCCATGACGGCCTTGCCTTCAAACAGGGGCGGCAGCCATTTCTTTTTCTGCTCCTCGGTGCCGAAAAGAAGCAGTTCCTCGGCGCCGAATGTCACCGAGCTGAGCTG
>JAOZPY010000043.1 GCA_029932495.1 Desulfobacterales bacterium | reverse complement strand
TAAAATAGATATTTTCCTTACTGGGAAGATTCCTTGCAGCTTGCTGCAGGGAGCCTCAAATTGGACAATTTTTTGAGACTTATTTTTTCGGCAGCAGTTTGCGGGCTTTGATAATATTGTCACGGGCCATCCGATTTCCCGGCTCGATTTCCAGGACTTTTTCCCACTGGCTGATTGCGGCTTTCAGTTTTCCCTGCATGGCATAAATAACGCCCAGGTTGTTGCGGGCTTGGATATCCTGCCCATCGATTTGAAGCGTTTTTTCATATTCCGGTGCTGCTTCTGCCAGCATGTTCTGCTCTTTGTAAAGATTGGCAAGGTTAAAATGGGCATCGGCACAGGCCGGATTTTTTTCAATGGCTTTTTTATAGGCCTGCATGGCATCTGCAAACCGGCCCTGTTTGGCCAGCAGGATGCCGAGGTTGTAGTAAGCCTTGTAGTCTTTCGGGTTCAATGCAAGGGTTTTTCTGATTTCGCGCAACGACTCTGCCCCCTGTCCCCGATCCAGATAGATGCTTGCAAGGTTGCCGTGGGCCTTGACGCTGTCCGGAGAAGTTGCAAGCGTTTGGCTCCACAGGCTGTAACCATCCCGCCAGTCCCTGTTGCGGTGGATGGTAACCGTGGCGTAAAAAATCCCAATGATGAAAACCAGCAACATCGTCACAATCGCTGCGGTTGTGCTGTTCATCCGTTTTGTCACCAGCGACATCAAAGCGGCGATCACCAGGCAGAAGCCGAAAAGGGGAATATACAGGTAGCGTTCGGCGATCGGGTTGAACAGCGGGATGATATTATAGACGGGCAGCAGGGTGATAAAAAACCACCAGATTCCAAAAGCTATCAGCGGCAACCGTTTGTAAACCCAGAAGCTGAAGACGATCAGGCCGGTGGTCAGCAAAAAAGCGATAATGCTGTATATTTCAAAAAAACTGGCAGGGTAGGAAAACACATAATCTGCATTCAGCACCACCGGCAGCAGGATCAGCTTGATATAGGTAAAAAACAGCACCGGCAGATAAATGATGCGTTGCAGGAGGCTGCCCCAGATTGGACTGGGCGGCTGTTGGGGATTGTTCAAGGCCCAAAATCGGATCCACAGGTAAAACAGGGTGACTGCCGCATAGCCGAGGTAATAATATTTCTGCTCGTAGACTGTCTGCAGGGCTGTCGCCAATCCGAGCGGTCTGCGATCCGTTTTGCTCAGCGTCCAGTCGCAGACAAAGACGATGATGGGCAGGGTCAGCGCCATTTCCTTGGAAAAAAGCCCAAGCAGATAAAACAACAGGGATAAACCCGGAAAGAGCAAATTACGTTTTCCAGCGCTGGTTTTCAATTTGAAATAAAGCAGAAAGGACAGAAAAAAGAAAAATGCCGCCAGCAGGTCATCATTATAGGAAATACAGTCGACAACCTCGGTGAGCACCGGATGGCAGGCAAACAAAAGGCCCGCCGCCAGGCAACAGGTTTTGTTTTTGATCAGCAGATTGGCCAGTTGATAGACCAGCACAACATTGAAAATGTGCAGCGCCAGACTGAAAAGATGATACCCGAAGGGCTTTAAGTCGCACAGGGCATAAAGCAGATAATAGGACAGGGTCGCCAGCGGCCGATAGCTGGCCTCCCCATGGGCGATTTTATAGTAGTCACGCGTAAAAAACGACGGAAGATTTTTCCCCAGATGCTGGATGTGAACATTTTCGACAATGGTGGCCCTGTCGTCGAAAACAAAACCGTTGGGCAGGGAGTTGAGATACACGCCGGCGGTGACAGCGACCAGCAAAGCGATGGGCCACAGAAGACGCAGTTTCTGCTTCCAGGCGGTTTCAAAATTTCCAGAGGTCGGCCCGTTGGTTGACATGGTGAGCTGCGCTTTCCTGGGTTGGTGGTGTTGTCTCTATGGCCGAACAATATCAGGAAATACCAGCCGGGTAAAGATTGAACTCAGGTTTGCATCTTTTAATTGGAACATTATTTTTAATGGCGACGCATTTGGGCCCATCGAAGATGTGAATCGGCCTGCGCCGGCAATGCCGCTTGACAGGAAAATGACATAATCTTATTGTAAATAAATTATCTATTAAACAAAACAGACATACATAGGGATTTTGGAACGATGAAAACCCTCGCCCTTCTGTTGTTTCTCCCGGCTGTCCTGTGGGTGGCTGCATGTGCCCATTCAGGATCGCGGCAGACAGCGAAAAACAGTGCGCCGCGGACGCCGAATTCGGAACAGGGCCAGCCCGCAGCGCAGCAGACCCGGGAAAAATCGGAGGTGGTCAATAAAGCTGTGCCGCAGGCGGCGTCGAGTGCCCAGAAAGAAGACGGGAAGAATACGGCTTCCCAAGCGCCGGATTTGAAAACCAGCGCTCCGGCCGGGGGGCCTGTGCAGCGCGCGCTGCCTGCAGGCGCCGTCGCGGTCCGACTGGAAGAAGCCCGGGAAAAACTGCATGTCAGTGAGGTTACTGAAAAGCGGATTGCCGCGCAACTCGATCAGTTGAAAAAATCAGGCAAGGCTTCGTCGGAAGATATCCGCAATTATGAAACTTATCTTGACAGTGTCCGCGGCCTGGTCGCCGAAAATCGAAAAATTGTTGCCAGGATGCAGGCCGCCTACGCGGGGCGGCCGATGGGTATGAAAAATTCCGCCTCCGCCGGCGGGGCGCACAAGGCGATGGCAACCCAGAGCCCCGGGCAGCAAATCGATGATGAAGTGAAAGCTCTGGATCGTCAGCTCAATGCATCGCTGGATGAATTTGACGGGGTACTGCTGAAACAGATGGATGAGATCCGGGCCGAATCCGCCGATACAATGCGGGACCTGGCCCAGCAGGCCGCTGAAGCCGCTGAACGGCTGCGCAAAAACGGTGCGGCGGCGGATACTTCGGCAAACCGTGCCCAAAAGGCGCCATCAACCAAACCATCTGAAGACAGCAGGTCCGATCAAGAAACCGCCGGTTCAGCCACGGCCTCCGGCAATCAGTCCTCCCGGCAGGGACCGGGTGCTGCAGCCTCCAAACAACGACGGGCCGGTTATGAAGATGACGATATCGTGGCCCGGCAGCTGCGCGAAGCGGCTGAAAAAGAAACCGATCCCGAGTTGAAGAAAAAGCTCTGGGAAGAATACGATCAATACAAGAAAAATCAGCGTTGAGCTTGATCTATTTTTTCTTGACCAGATGAGTATTTGAATATTTCATTGAATTTTATTGTTGTTCAGGAATTTTCGTGAAATTCAGCATTTCATATTTTACGACTTTCGCCGCCTGCGTGATGATTTTGTCAGGGTGTGCTACCTACCATGCTCAAAAAGTGGATACAACCTCTATCCTGCTGGCCCAGAAGGAGATCGCCGAGGACCAGTTGCTGGATGTGGGCATTGTGGTTTTTAAGAGCAAAGAACTGTCAGCGCAAGAAGCCGAGCAGGAGGGTACCAGCAATGACATCCGCAAGTCTGAGGGCAATTTCATCCCGGAGCATTTGAAAAACACGCTGCAACGCACCGGACACTGGGGCGCGGTGCGGGTGGTACCGGGTGAGGACAGCAGCGTCGATTTGCTGGTTACAGGCGAAATCCTTGAATCCAACGGGGAATATCTGGGCTTGAAAATTGAGGTGATCGATGCCGCCGGGAGAACCTGGCTGTCAAAGAATTACCGGCAAGAGGCCACCGAAGCCTCTTACACCGGGAACCAACCCGGGCAAAAGGACGCCTTCCAGGATTTGTACAATACGATTGCCAATGAAATGGTGCAGTTTAAGCAAAAACTGTCTCCCGACGCTATCAAAAAGATTCGCACCACGGCCAGGTTGAAATTTGCCCAGGAATTTGCCCCTGATGCGTTTTCCGGCTACCTGGCGAAAGATAAAAACAATACGCTTGCCATCAGGCGCCTGCCCGCCGATGATGATCCCATGATGCAGCGGCTGCTTAAAATACGCGAGCGCGAGTACATGTACGTGGACACCCTGAATGAACGCTATGACGCGTTTTATCGCCAGATGTGGCCGTCCTATGAAAACTGGCGGCAGCTTAACCTGACTGAGCGCCTGGCACTGCATAAAATTAAACGCGAGGCGCTGACCCGGCAGTTGGTTGGCGCTTTGATGGTCGCCGCCGGTGTCATGGGGGCGGCCAGCGACAGTAATTTCGGAGCCATTGGCGCTGGTATGATCATCCTGGGCGGACAGGTGATCATCAGCGGGTTCAATGTTTCCAAAGAGGCGCAGCTCAACGAAGCGGCCATCGGTGAACTCAGCGAATCTTTCGGCAGCGAAATGAAGCCGGTGGTCATGGAACTGGAGGGCAAGCAGTATGAACTCACCGGGTCCGCCCAGGAACAGTTCAAGCAGTGGAAAGCGCTGTTGCGCAAGATCTATTTTGCCGAAACCGGTTTTGAACCGGTCCCGGCTTTGCAAAACGGTGAAACCAAACCCGTTGAAGAACCTTAGCTATTTTACCTCTTTATGCCTGATCAGAAGATATCAACGCGTCCCGCCGCGGAAACCATCACCCCGTTGCGTCCCGGCGGGGAGATTAATAAAAAGGACCCGCCTGCCGGCGTACGCCGCGGGCGCGTTATAATTTTGGCGCTGGCTGTCTCCCTGCTGTTGCTGATTGGCGGCGGCGGATGGCTGCTGCACTGGCTGGCAGACAATTCATTACCACCACAAGCGTCTCCCGGCAACCGTTCGTCCGTGAAAACCACGGCAAGAGAAACAATATCGCCGGCTTCCGAAAAGCGGGCTCCGGTGCCGGCAGACCCGGTCCAGCTCAAGCAGGATCGGCAGGAGGTCAAGCAAAAAATAGCGACCGATGCCGCCAAATCGGCGCCTCAGCGCGGCCGGAAGCGGGGGGAAACCATTGAAACCGTCATGCAGCTGATGGCCTCGGCAAGGCAGCATGAGAAAAACGGTGATTTTGGCGGGGCGCTTGCCGACTGGCAAAAGGCCGTAGAAATCGATCCGGATGCCGGACAGGCGCGCCGGGCGCTGAAACGGGTGCGGCATTTGATTGCCGGGCGGCGATTTCAGCAGTTGATGTCCGAAGGCTTGGCGGCGCTTTACGCCTCGGATTACCGGGCCGCCCGCAGCAAACTGTTGCAAGCCAGGCAAATAAAACCCGAATCCCGCGAAGTGGCCGATGCCCTTTCCCAGGTGGATCAGGCGCTGCGTCTGGAGCGCATGGAAAAACTGGGCCGCAAAGCCCGGGCAGCTGAAAAGGCGGAAGACTGGCAGCAGGCGCTAAAGGCGTATCTGGCGGTTCTTGAAATGGATGCCAGCATTCAGTTTGCCATTCAGGGAAAATCCCGGGCCCTTGAGCAGCTACGTCTATCCAAGCGTCTGGATTTTTTTCTGGCAAATCCGCATGTTCTGGAGTCAGACAGTCAGCTGCACAATGCGGTTTTGCTGCTCGCTGAGGTCGAAACGACGGCCTTGCGGGGTCCGAAGCTCAACGCCCGTTTTGTCCGACTGCAACAGCTGGTTAAAACGGCCCAGACGCCGGTACGGGTGATCATCGAATCGGACAACCGAACCCGGGTGGCTGTATACCGGGTCGGCAAACTGGGCCGCTTTGCAGTTCATGAGCTCCAGCTGAGGCCGGGCATTTACACGGTGGTGGGCAGCCGGGACGGCTACCAGGATGTCCGTCGCAGGATCGTGGTCAAAGCCGGACAACCGATCGTGCGGTTGAGCATTGCGTGCAGGGTGAAAATTTGAAACCTACAGACAGACAACCGGAAAAAAATGGTAAGCCGGTGGAAATTCAACCGGTGGCTTTTCGCACCGGACGCGGTCGTCGATCGCCGAAGCCGGCGGCCCGCTTTCGGTGGCTGATCGCCCCCGTATTGACGATTGTGCTGATATCGCTGGGGATTGCGGCCTGGTTTGTATTCACTGCGCGGCAGGTAGTGATTCAAATCGATCCGGCGCCGGAGCGTATTTCTATCCATGGAGGACTGGCGACACTTAAAATCGGCGGCTACTATTTGCTGCGACCTGGCAGTTATACCCTGCACGCGGAAAAACAATGTTTTCAGCCTCTGGACAAACGGTTTGTAGTAACAAATGAGAAAAGTCAGCAGCTGAGCTTTTCAATGCGCAAACTGCCGGGGCGGCTGTCCGTCCGCACTCACCGGGCCGACAAGCCGGCAGTCCAGTTGGAAGGCGCCCGGGTGTTTGTCGACGGCAGACCCGTGGGGCAGACCCCCCTGGCGGAACTGGCGGTCCAACCAGGGTCTCGGATTCTGGAGGTCCGGTTGGAAAAGTACCTGGATTTTCAGCGCCAGCTGCAGGTCGAAGGTTGCAATCGGCAGCATAAACTCGATCTGGCCCTGGTTCCGGGATGGGCGGATATTACTGTGAATTCAAATCCTGCGGGAGCGATTGTGCGGGTGGACGGAAAGCCTGCCGGCCACACACCGCTGATCCTCGAGCTGTCCGCTGGCGACCGTGATCTCGAGGTGAAGCTTGATGGCTATAAAACATGGCACACCCGGCTGGCGGTGGCGGCCGATCAGCCGCGGGTCCTTGAAACCATCCAGCTGCAGCCGGCAGACGGTACCCTGCAGGTGCGGACGGTGCCGTCAGGCGCCGTCGTGATGCTCGGCAACAGTTTTGCCGGCAAAAGCCCACTGACCCTGGCGCTTCTTGCAAATCAAGCCCATCGGATCCGATTGTCCAAGGCCGGGTATGAAAACGCCGCGCGAACCGTTAAGGTTGCCAGCGGGGCCACAAAGAAAATTCTTGTCAAGCTGAAACCGAAACTGGGCACCATCAACCTGGTGGTGGAACCGGCGGATGCCGAAGTTTTTATCGATGGCAAGTCCCTGGGAAAGGTCCCGCGGCAGCTGCGCCTGGTGGCCGTTGCCCATCAGCTGGAGATCAGAAAAAAAGGTTTTCAGGCCTACCACACCCGGATTACCCCCCGGCCGGGATTTGCCCAGCAAATCAATGTCGTCCTGGCCCGGCAGACCACCGGCAAAAACGCCACGGCGGAGATCATCCAGGCTGCAAACGGCTACCTGCTGAAGCGGATACGACCCCAGGCGTATACCATGGGCGCATCGCGCCGGGAACAGGGCCGCCGTTCCAATGAAACTATGCGGCGCATTGACCTCAAGCGGCCTTTTTACATGGGCATCCGTGAGGTGACCAACAAGGAATTGCGGCAGTTTTACGCTGCCCATAATGCCGGCATGTTCGAACGTCACAGTTTAAACAATGATCAGCAGCCCGCTGTGCGCATATCATGGGATCTGGCTGCGAAGTTTTGCAACTGGCTCAGTGCTAAAGAAGGGCTGCCGGCGGTTTACGCTACGACGGGCGGCGCCCTGGTGGCGGTCGACCCTGTGGGAACCGGCTACCGTTTGCCCACGGAAGCCGAGTGGGAATATTGCGCGCGCCTGGAAAAAACCGGGATGCTGGTCAAATACCCCTGGGGCAACAAATTCCCTCCCACGCCGAATTCTGGAAATTTTGGGGATAAATCCGCCGCCGACTTGCTCAAAGTCTATCTGCCGGATTATAATGACGGATATGCAGTCACGGCCCCACCGCAAAAATTCAAGGCCAATTTTCTGGGACTGTTTGACATGGGCGGCAATGCGGCCGAATGGTGCCATGATTACTATTCGATCTATCCTTACCAGAGCGGCCGGCAATATGTTGATCCGCTGGGGCCCGGAGAGGGAAAGTACCATGTTGTGCGGGGCTCCAGCTGGCAAAGCGCCGCGATCACCACGTTGCGGTTGGCCTACCGGGATTACAGCGCCGGCAGACGCCCGGACCTGGGATTTCGCATCTGCCGTTACGCCAAACCCTGAGTGCGTATTTGGGGAGCAATAATGAATCATCGCGTCATTCAGCTCATAACGGCTGGCGCCGCATCGCTGTTTATCATGAGTGCCTGGGTGGTGCCGGGCACAAGCGCGGTGGCCGGGCGGCACAACCCGGGGCAGACGGGGCACCTGGACGCTCACAGCGCAAAGTTCCCATGGATTGCTTTGAATGAAAACAGCGGCAATCATCCCGACCACAGAAAAGAAGCAGATTCTGATGCGGACAGCAAAAAAAGAGAACCGCCCTCTGACCCCAGCGGCCGGTCCGGCCAGGCGAAGTCAAAACCTTTAACGCCTTTTGTGCCCTCTGAAAAAATTCCCGCCGACCAGGCGGTGGATTTCCCAGCTGACATATGAGTGTAAACAAATGGTTCAAGGTACAAGGTACAAGGTATAGACCCTCTAACCAAATGGACGGCTTAAGCGAAGCCAAAATGCATATTGGGCGGGCTAATTGCAACTTTTTAAGAAGTTACAGGATCATACAGCATCAAGGATCAATGGCATGCAAAAATCATTTCCGGTTTCCTTTGAGTTCATCTACCAGCTGTTTGCGCTGATACTGATTGTCATTATCATACATGCCGCCTATGTGGCGGTCATCCGCCCGAAGGCTGATGCCGTTTTGGCTCGCCAGGCTGCCATGATGCAGCAGGACGAGGCAGCGGTTGCCGAACGATCCGTATTCGTGATTATTCGCGACTATGAACAGGAGGTCTGTTTTATTCTCATGTTCTGGGCACTGGCCATCATGGCCTATAAAAGCCTTGTCACCATCCGGCACCGGGCGCTGCTCCAAAAAGATCTGATACCGCTGGCCGAAGGGGTGCGCATCCTGCCGGAAGACACCCGGGATCTGTCCCGGCAGATCCAGGCCCTGCCGCAGCAACAGGGCAATGCCTTGCTGCCCAGAGCATTGCTGGCCGCGTTGCACCGCTTCAGCACCACCGGTAACATCCAGGATGCCGCCGCCGCCACGCATGCCTATTGCACGGCGGAGGCCGAACGGCTGGACTCGGACCTGTCCATGATCCGCTATATTGCCTGGGCAATTCCTTCGGTGGGTTTTATCGGCACCGTACGGGGCATCGGCCAGGCCCTGGGCCAGGCCCACAAGGCCATTGAGGGTGACATCTTCGGTGTCACCACCAGCCTGGGCGTGGCTTTCAACTCCACGCTGATCGCGCTTTTAATCAGCATCGTTTTAATGTTTCTGCTGCACCAGCTGCAATCCCTGCAGGAACATTACGTACTGGACACCGAAGCCTATTGTGAGGAAAAACTGACGCGCCATCTGCATACACAATGGACCACTGACGACGGACCACGGAGCCATTGATGGTGGTAACAGGAATTTGAATTATGAGCTTGCTTGCTATCGAAATGAATGATACCGGTATCATGGCCGCTGCCGGACAACCGGCCGCTTTGCTGGAAATAGACGGAACGCACCGGCAAAGCCCGGGCTTTGCGCTGCCTGAAAAAAAAGGTGTTCTGGTGGGCAGAGCCGCCGCCGGCAAGGCCCACCTGTTTCCGCATCAAATCCTGAATCGTTTCTGGGATCAACTCAGCATCGATCCATTGGAGGCCCTTGCGGCGTCGGGCATGCAAAGCAACGCCGAGATCGCTTTTCAGCACCTGGCCCGGATCTGGGAGGGTTTTAAAGGCCGCTTTACGGAGGCGGTCATGGCGGTGCCGAGCTTTTACGACCGCCAGCAGCTGGGGTTGATTCTGGGCATGGCTCAGGAAATGGGCATGCCGCTGACAGGGTTTTTATCCCAGGCGCTGGCGGCCTCCGCAACGGTTTATCCGGGCCACATGCTGCTGTATCTGGATATCCACCTGCACCGCACCGAGATCGTGTACCTCAAACAGGCACAACAGTTGACTATCGCAGATTCCCAGAGCGTTTCAGATAAAGGTCTGCTTTACCTTTATCGGCGGTGGGTGGAAGCCATTGCCCAGGAATTTGTGCGTACCACGCGTTTTGATCCGTTTCACCAGGCCGCCAGCGAACAGCACCTGTACGACCATTTGCCCGAGGTCCTGGCACAGGTGCAGCAGCATGCGACCGCAACTGTGGAAATCAGCAGTGGGGGTGCGTTGCACGGCGTCAGCCTGACCCGCGACCAGATGGTGGACCCGGCGCGGCCGTTTTTCCAGGAAACCGTGCGCCTCATAGAATCGCTGCGGGAAATACACGGCCAGAGCGACCAGCCGTTGGTGATGCAGCTGTCTGACCGCTTCAGCCGGCTTCCTGGTTGTCAACAGGCCCTGGCCGCTATCAAGGATTGCCGGGTTATGGCGCTTTCTCCGGGGGCCGGGGCCTGCGGGTTGCTGGCGATTTGGGACCGGCTTCGGGAGCAGGGCACCAGCCCGGGCGTGTCTTTTTTTACCAGCCGGCCCTGGCCGGTGGATGATTCCGCCAAAAGGCCGGGGCGGACCGCAAAGCGGCCGGACCTAGAGCGTCCGACCCATGTTCTTTACGGCAGTGTTGCCTATCCCCTGACAGATCGGCCGCTGATAGTGGGTATCAAAAACGACAACGGTCAAAGCGTTCTGCAGATCGGAGGCTCTAATGCCGGGAGGGCGCCCGGGCATTGTGTCATCCGGCTGGACAGGGACGAGGTGGTGCTCGAAAGCTACAGCGGCCGCACGACCTTTGTTGATGAAACCCGGGTGATCGGGCGCGTGGTTCTAAAGTGCGGCCAGATTATCCGGATCGGCAGCCCCGGCGAACAGCTTCAACTGATTGTCTGCCTAAAGCGCCATGAAACGTAGCAAGCTAAATGTATTCAGCCTGTCGTTTCTGGATGTTATTACCTGCGGTCTGGGGGCGATCATCCTGCTGTTCGTGCTGGTAAATGCGAAAAGCGCCGCCCGCAGGGACACGGTGGTATCGGAGCTTCGTGCCCAGTCAGATCGCTTGCAGCAGCAGGTGCGCGAAGGTGAAAAGCATCTCATTGAGGTCCGCAACAGCCTGGAGAACACCCGCGCTGCGGTGGAAAAGACCCGCGGTCGCTCCCGGCAGGTGATTGCGCTGCTGCAACAGAAAAAAGTGGAGCTGGCTGATCGGGACAAAGATACCCTGGCGTCCAGGGCCCATGTCAACCGTTTGAAAGCGGATTTAAAATCCCTGGAAGAAGATGTCAGGCGGCTGCGGGCCGGGGCCCGGGCCGCAGATGAGCTTGGCGACCGACTGCGACCGTTTCCCGGCCACGGCGACCGGCAGTATCTCACCGATCTGAAAATGGGCGGCCGACGCATACTGGTGCTGGTGGATGCTTCGGCCAGCATGCTCGATGAGACCATTGTCGGAGTCATTCGCCGTCGCAACCTGCCGTTGAAAGAAAAAATAAACGCCCCCAAATGGCGGCAGGTGGTGGCCACCGTCGACTGGTTGACCACCCAGCTGCCGGCGGCGAGCAAATTCCAGATTTACAGCTTTAACGAAACCGCCTCCCCGCTGATGCCTGCCGGCGGCACCACCTGGCTGTCCGCCGGCAAGGTGGACAATCTGAAATCCGCCGTCGAACAGATGCACCAACTGGAACCCCGGAAGGGCACCAGCCTCTTCAAGGGATTTGACGCCGCTGCCGGGATGAAACCGGCGCCGGACAATATTTTTCTGCTCACCGACAGTCTGCCCACCATGGGGGCCAAAAAGCCTTGGGGCAAAAGGGTCTCGGCCGCCAAGCGGCTGCGCCTGTTTAAAGAAGCGATTCAGCGGCTGCCCGCCCGGGTGCCGGTCAATATCATCCTTTACCCGATGGAGGGGGATCCCGCGGCGGCCAACGCGTTCTGGCGACTGGCCAGAGACACCCGGGGCTCCTTTTTCTGCCCCTCAAAGGACTGGCCGTAACCAGAATGCGGAAGTGGGAATTCGGAAGTGGGAAGTGGGAATTCGGAAGTGGGAAGTGGGAATTCGGAAGTGGGAAGTGGGAATT
>JAOZPY010000482.1 GCA_029932495.1 Desulfobacterales bacterium | reverse complement strand
GGTCATCAGAAAAAATTCATCAAAAATCCGGCCGTGCAAAATATTTCTAAGGGCGTTGAAGATCACATCACGGCCGATTATGATATAGCTTGCCAGGAAGAAAACAAATTCCCACCAGGCCGGTAGATCCAGTAGAAGAGCAGCAGCGTAAATGATACAGCCGGGGCCAAGTGTCAGCAGCTCTTTGCGGAGACTAAATTCTTCCCCATGTTCATGATTGGCCTGACTGTGATCATGGCTACATGTTGCGCATTCAGCATTTATGGCGGGAGTTATGGGTCCGAGTTTTGGTCTGTCTAACATTCGGTCTCCTTGTTTTTCCGGTGGGAAAGCGCCATCCTTTATACAGCAACGCAGCTGTCTGCCGGTTTACCTGTGTTCGGCCGCATGCTTCAGGCTGTTGCGGATCAGCTGCCGGACATGGTCGTCGTCGAGTTGGTAGTAAACAATTTTGCCCTGCCGGCGGTTGCGGACTACCCGCAGGTTTCGCAAGATCCTGAGCTGGTGGGACACCGCGGATTCGGAAAGGGCGCAGATCACGGACAGGTCGCAGACGCACAGCTGGGCGTGCAGCAGGGCCGTAACGATTTTCAGGCGGGTGGGTTCTCCCAGAGCCTTGAAAATGGCGGCAACATCGTCGATGACCGCCGGGTCCGGAAAACGCTTGAAGGCATGTTCCACTTGGTCTTTATGGATGCATTTGTCCTGGCATAAACTCATCTATAATTCCTTATTTGAACATATGTTCAAATATAGAATTGAGCAGGGTGATTGTCAAGCAATATTTTTTAGTGCAGGTTGATTGGATAACGGCCCGGCTCACCGGTGAACGGAAGGGTCAGCAGCCGGGGCAGGGTCAGTTTTTTGGGATCACGAAATTGCGACAGACCGATGGTCATCGCATCATGGCCTCTGGCCGGTTGGGGCCGATAGGTGCCCAACAGGCGGTCCCAGAAGGACAGGTTGAAACCGTAGTTGCTGTTGGTCTCACGGATGATCACGGAATGGTGCACCCGGTGCATGTCGGGAGTGACCACGAAATATCGCAACCAGCGGTCGACAGCCAGTGGAACTTTAATGTTGCCGTGGTTGAACATGGCCATGCCGTTTAAAATAATTTCGAATACCAGCACTGCCGCCACCGGAGGGCCTAAGGCGACGATTGCTGCCAGCTTGATGAGCATTGAAAGTACAATTTCAAGGGGGTGAAACCGCAATCCGGTGGTCAGATCGTAGTCCAGGTCGGCATGGTGCATCATGTGCAGGCGCCACAAAGTGGGAACGGCGTGGAACATGACGTGCTGCAGATAAATCACGAAGTCCAGGACGATGATCCCGATGATCAGCTGCAGTGCATATGGCAGATTGATATTGTTCAAAAGCCCCCAGCCGTATTGCCGGGCGGACAGGGCTATGCCGGTGGCGGCAACGGGAAACATCAGGCGTACCAGCACGGGGTTGATGAGCGTGATGGCCAAGTTGGCAAACCAGCGTTTGGCCTTGGAGGTTGTCAGCGGACGGCGCGGCGCCCGCAGCTCCCAGAGCGCCACAGCAATAAAAATTATCAGAAAAGATCCCAGACGGACAGCCGTTTCACCGTTCATAATATTCCTCACTGATTGTATCCAGCTTGTTTTGCGATATGCTGGATTCTTCCACGATCACGTCTTCGTTGATCACAATTGCCGGAGTCTTCGCTATTTTGAGGTCCTGCCACGGATGGTTTGCGGTTAATAGTTGATGTTACCACATTAAGGCCTCTTCCTTGAAGACCTAAAATGTTTGATGGGAACATCCCCGAAATGAAATTGACAAGTAACTCGCAGCCCAACGCGTATCAATTTTTTTTGCATATAAGCAAAAATATTTTAAATAAATTTTGCGTATAAGCAAAAAATATTGACATAATGTTTGTGGAATGCCATAGTTCTTTACATGATAAAAGGCAGGTATTTAACAAAATTTGTTGTTGAAGATCTTGGCGAAAAAATGGTTTTTGTCGGCGGCCCAAGGCAAGTGGGCAAAACCACCCTCGCCCGGGAGCTGGTTGCAAAAAAATTCGGCCAGTCAAGTTACTATAATTGGGATAGCAAAATTGACAGGCGCAAGATTATGCAGTCCGCCTGGCCGGGTAGCGCCGATTTAATTATTCTTGATGAAATTCATAAATATAAAAAATGGAAATCGTTCGTAAAGGGTGAATACGATACATTAAAGGGAAAATATCGATTCCTGATTACCGGCAGCGCCAGACTTGACATATACCGGAAGGGTGGGGATTCAATGCTGGGCCGCTATCACTATTACCGTCTGCACCCCTTTTCCCTGGCCGAAGCGGCCGGAAAGGCCTTAATGCCGGAGGTTATGAAAGAGGTTTCCATTCCGGCTAACGGCGAAAAAGAAATATTAGATACTTTGGATAAATTTGGTGGATTCCCTGAACCTTTTATAAAGCAAAATACACGAACTCTTAGAAGGTGGCACAACGAAAAGACCGAAAGATTATTCAGGGAAGATATCCGTGACATTGAGCCGGTTAGAGACATCGTCAGCATGCAGCTTCTCGGCGATATGCTCCCTGAAAGAACAGGCTCCCTGTTATCCATTAATTCCTTAAGGGAAGATCTTGAGGTCAGCCATAGGGCTGTTTCCAGCTGGCTGAATATACTCGAATCTTTTTATTACTGCTTCAGAATCTATCCGTATGTAGGGAAAAATTTTCGATCGTTAAAAAAGGAAGCAAAACTCTATCTTTGGGACTGGTCGGAAATCAATGATGAGGCAACAAGATTTGAAAATTGCGTTGCATCTCATCTTTTGAAACTTACACACTTTCTGCACGATTATGAGGGCCACAAAGCAACGTTATATTTTCTTAGAAGCGCTGAGAAAAAGGAAGTTGATTTTTTGCTGACTATTGACGAAAAACCCTGGTTTGCCCTTGAAGCCAAAACAAACGAAACCAATGTTTCACCTTCTTTGTATTACTTTAAAGAAAAGCTGCAAATCCCTTTCTGCTATCAGGTGGTTAAAAAAGCGAATGTTGACATTTTCATCAAGGGTGTTCGAGTTA
>JAOZPY010000481.1 GCA_029932495.1 Desulfobacterales bacterium | reverse complement strand
TTTTTTAGCTTTATCAATGGGTATCAAATATGATAAAAATTATATTTAATATTACGCGTCCACCGGGTGGCATTTTTGCATCGGATCAATCACTGACCATTACCCTACCAACAGGTGAACACAGTTATGAACGCTTCAACTTTCAAGCTGATCAAACCACCGCTGAATTTTACCCCACCGAGGTCACGGCATCACTGGAATTTAGAGAGCAGACCGGAGGCAAGGCAACGCATGAGCGTGACCGATTCGATGGTGACGGCCGTCATTTTTATCGCCACCATCTACTGGTTTCTGGATTCAGTACTGAACATCTTTTTTTCAAACAGGTACAACCTCGTTGCTGAACTTTTCGGCCCCCACCTGTATGATATCTACCTGCGGGTTGTCGTTCTGTGCCTGTTTATTATTATCGGCTCCCACGCCCAGTCCATTATCAGCAAACTTAAAAAAACCCAGCAACAACTCGATGAATCCGAACAGCTATGGCGCTGTCTGGTCGCCACTGCCCCCGATAGCATCATGACGGTGGACCGGAAGGGAATTGTCCGTTTCACCAACCGGGATCTCTCCCCGCATACCGCTGCTGTAACCGTAGGCCGCAGCTTTTACCAGTCGCTTCCCATTAAATACCGCGATCTGGCACGCGAGTGCATTGAAGGCGTCTTCCAGACCGGTGAGCCCGAAAGCTTTGAAGTTCATACGGGTCACCACCGCTCTTCGAAGTGGTACACTTACCGCATTGGCGCGCTGAAACTCAATGGTCAGGTGATTGCCGCCACGATCATTTCATCGGACACCACCGAATTTAAACGTGCCGAAGAATTGGTCAGATATAAGGAATTGTTTGACAATGTGGCAGAAGGGGTTTTTTTATTCCGGCCGAACGGCAACTTCATTGAATCCAATGACCGCATCCTGGAAAACACCGGATACACGAAAAAGGAATTTTTAAAGCTCAATGTCGCCCAAATCGTAGAAACCGACCAGGTTGCGTTACTGGAAAACATCCTGGCTAAAGTCAAGGCGGACAAGGAGGCGCGCTTCGAATTGAACATCAAGGCCAAAAACGGCCGGCTGGTGCCCAACGAGATCAACTGCCGCTTTGTGTATTACCTGGGCAAGCCCTGCTTTTTGTGCGTTGCCCGGGATATCACCGAAACAAAAATGCTGCAAAATCGGCTGATTCGCTCCGAAAGGCTGGCTGCCACCGGGCAGCTGGCCGCTTCCATTGCCCACGAAATCAACTCCCCCCTGCAGGGAATCACGGCCCTGCTGACTGTCATTACCGCCAGCCACCGGCAAGATGAAGAACTGATTAAAAAGCTGGAACTCATTAAAAAGGCTTTCACCAGCATTCGCAACACGGTGAAAAATCTCATTGATCTGAACCGGCCGGGCAACGAGGCCAAGCAGCCCATGAATGTTAACCAGGTGATTGAAAACACCTTAACCCTGATCCGCAGTCATCTGAAAAAAAACCAGGTAAATATCGATTTGAACCTGGCGGCCGAAACAGCTGACATCACCGGGTCTCCCCAGCAAATCGGCCAGGTGATCATGAATCTGGTCAACAATGCCGTTGAATCCATCTCCGGGGCCTCCAGTGCCGGACCAGATTTGACGACGGGGGCAAACGGTGAAATCCGCATCGACACTGTCGACCAGGACAATGCCGTGGTCATTACTGTCAGAGACAACGGCCCCGGGATTGCTGCAAAACACCTGGAGCACATTTTTGATCCGTTTTTCACCCGCAAAAAGCCCATGGGGATGGGGGTGGGGCTGTCCATCTGCCACGGCATCATCGAGGCTCACGGTGGAAGTATCTCCGCAGCCAACGCCCCGGGTGGCGGGGCGATGATAACGCTCAGATTGCCGCACCCCCCACTTGAGTAACACAGGAAATCGGGCTTGCTTTTTCCAGCAGCGGATGAATTTCGGCTTGAAAAAATAGAGGGAAATACGTCGGGTGTTTTCGTGATTAATTTATTTTTTCAGTTCTCCGCCCCGGGTTCCGTACCGGCGTCATAGGGTTTGCCACACTCCTTGCACCTGCCGTCCGGACCGATCACCCCGATGCAATTGCCGTCACTGCACAAAATCCGGTTTTCCCAGTCATCGTCCGCCCCGGCATCCCCGGCCGTTTCGGAAGCCGCCTTCACTTCAGGTTCGGATTGTACCTCGGCAGCGGAATCGGCCGCTGGATCGGATTCGGTGACCGGTTGCGAAACTGCCGGCGTAGCGGATTTTTCCCCTTGCTCAGGGCTGCGCAGCGGCAGGTCCCCCTCATAGGGTTTGCCGCACTCCTTGCATCTACCGTCCGGGCCGATCACCCCGATACAGTTGCCGTCACTGCACAGGATCCGGTTTTCCCAGTCGCTATCGGAGCCAGGCGTTTCTTCTTCATCTTTTTGCACTGTTTCAGATTGTTCCATCTTCTCTTGCTCCCTGGTTGTTGCAAAATCGCTTACAGCTCAAGCAATTCTTCAAGCTGGTTGAGACTGACGATATGATAGTCCGTTGGAAGTCGCGGGTTGTCATAGGCCACCAAGGTGATCCCCGCCGCTTTTGCGGCAGTGGCATCCAGGGGGGAATCGCCGATGTAAACGGCCTGCTGCGGTGAAATCGCGAAATACCGTAAAATCTTAATCAGCCCTTCGGGGTGCGGCTTGGGCCGTTGAACATCGCTGGCAGTAATCACCAGGTCAAAGCTGCCGGTCAGCCCAAATTCAACCAGCAGGCGATTCATGGTGTCGGTTCGATTGGTGACAATGGCGGTTTTCATCACCGGCCGGATCTTTGCGAGCAGCGATACCAGATGCGGTTCCATGGTTAAATATTTAAGATATGCCTGATAATTCATGCCCCGACGATATGCCTGGACCGCCGCCAGGTCTTTTTCATCCGGAAACAGGTATGCCAGGGATTCATCGACGGTATGCATGTGCACGATGGCAAATTGTTCAGCGGTCAATGTCGGCCGGCCGAAATGTCGCAAAATTTTGTTGTAATAGACCCGGTTGGCTTCCGCGGTGTCGAACATGACCCCATCGCAGTCAAAGGCCACCACCTTGAT
>JAOZPY010000480.1 GCA_029932495.1 Desulfobacterales bacterium | reverse complement strand
CTGCTTTTTGCCGTTGCGGGTGGATGTTTGCCGGATTTTGCCAATGGACAGGTCGGCGCCGGTTTTGACCGTGGCCAGCAGCATCTCCGGCGTGCCGGCCACTTGGCGGTAGCCGATAAAAACCGCCACCACCGTCCCGATGACCACCAGGATAATGGCCGGCAAGATCAGTTTGGCCTTCGGCATTTTTTTAAGGCCTGCAAAAATCATCATTAAAGTCCGTTACCTCAGCCCCACCGCCCGGCTGATTTGTTGCAGCTGCCCAAGCAGGTCGGGCAAAGCGTCAATGGGCAATGAATTCGGGCCGTCACAAAGGGCCCGGTCCGGATCGGGGTGTACTTCCAGAAAGACACCGTCTGCACCGGCTGCCACGGCGGCCCTGGCCAGCAACGGGGCATATTCGCGCTGGCCGGATGAGCTGGATCCCGCCCCGCCGGGCAGTTGAACGCTATGGGTGGCGTCAAAAACAACCGGCAGCCCTGTCTGCTGCATAATGGCAAGGCCCCGGAAGTCGACGACCAGGTTATTGTAGCCGAACATGCTGCCGCGCTCGGTCAGCAGCACCCGGTGATTGCCGGTGGATTTGATTTTTTCCACCACGTGGGCCATGTCCCAGGGGGCCAGAAACTGTCCTTTCTTGATGTTGACCGGTTTTGCGGCCCGGCCGATTTCAATGATGATATCGGTCTGGCGGCATAAAAAGGCCGGGATCTGGATAATGTCCAGCACTTCAGCGGCCGCGGCGATTTCGCTGATGCGATGCACATCGGAGAGCACCGGCAGGCCGAGTTCGTGTTTGACCTGCGCCAGGATCTTGAGCCCCTCTTCCAGCCCCGGGCCGCGATAGGACTGCAGCGAGGTGCGATTGGCCTTGTCATAGGAGGCCTTGAAGATCAACGGCATTTCAAGCTCGGCGGCAATTTTCTTGAGAGCGGCGCCAATGCTCAATATGGTTTCGTAATCTTCGATTACACAGGGACCGGAAATCAGCACCAGGGGGGCACCCCGTCCGATGGGGATCGCGCCCGGTTCAATATTAATCAACTCCGCCATAAATGCTTGTGCCGGGATAAAACATGTTGCCACCGGAGCATGTGCCCGGTGAGGAAGTGGTTGCGCTTAACCGTTGTGTGGGCCACTTTGTACCGTGCACGCTGTCAAAAGTCAAGAATCGAAAACAGGCCTTGATTATCCCGGTTGTACCTGCTATCTAAAAAGTTTGTGTTAACTTAATGGGGTATAGGGCGTAACCATTTGAAAAACAAAAAGAAACATACCAAGCTGTGGGTTGCCTTGTTCGCATCGCTGGTGGCCGTGGCGGTGGCAGCCGTCGTCATCATGGTGCGTATGGAAGGCGAAAAACCTTCGCTAACGCTGGATCTGCCGTCGGCCTCTATCGGCAGTTCGCTGGAAATCACCATTTCAGCAACGGATGCCCGCAGCGGTCTGCGCCGGATCTGGGTTGGCCTGTTGAAAGACGGCAAGGAAGTCGTGTTGCATGAACAAAGCTTTCCGGCCGCTGGTCTGTGGGGGGGCGGCAAAATTCATGAAGGCGCCGTCCCCGTCAAGATAGCGCCCGCGAAGCTGGGTTTGAGCGACGGTGAGGCCGTGCTGCGGATGGTGGTGTGGGATTATTCCTGGCGCCACTGGTGGCAGGGCAATCGGACTTACCTTGAAAAAAAGCTGGTGATTGACACCCGGCCCCCAGAAATTGCGGTTATCAGCCGGGCCCACAATGTCAACCAGGGCGGCACGGGGCTGGTGGTTTTCCAGACTTCTGAAGCCTGCCCCCAAAAAGGGGTGATGGTGGGCGGAAATTTTTTCCCGGGCCACGCCTTTGCGGCCGCCGGCAAAAACATTTACCTGGCCTTTTTCGCGCTTGGCTACCAGCAGGGGCCCCAGACCGAAATTTTTGTGACGGCTTCTGACTGCGCCGGCAACGCGGCGAAAGCCGGGTTCAACTATCACATCCGGCGCAAAAAATTCAGAAAAGACCGCATCAACATCACGGACCGTTTCATCAACCGCAAGCTGCCGGAATTCAGTGCCGCGCTTTCCGGCGCAGGGAACCTGACGGCGGTGGAAAAATTTCTGAAAATCAACCGTGCTCTGCGGCAGGCCAATTACCGGCAGCTTACCGTGCTGGGCCAGGAAACGGCTGACAAAATGCTGTGGCGCGGGGCTTTTTTAAGGCTGCCCAAATCCGCTTCCCGCGCCCGGTTTGCCGATCACCGCACTTACCTGTACAAGGGGCGGCCGATCGACAAACAGGTCCACCTGGGAATCGACCTGGCCTCGGTGGCCCACAGTCTGGTGCCGGCTGCCAACGATGGCGTCGTTTTGTTTGCGGGAACGGTGGGCATTTACGGCAAAACCGTTGTACTCGATCACGGCTGCGGTTTATTGAGCATGTATTCGCATTTGAGCAAAATTAGTGTCAAAGCAGGTGCCCGGATGGCGCGTGGCGACATTCTGGGACGCACCGGCACCACGGGTTTGGCCGGTGGCGATCACCTGCACTACGGGATGCTGGTCCACAATACATTTGTCAACCCGGTGGAATGGTGGGACCTTCACTGGATAAAAGACAATGTGCTGTCAAAAATTAAAATGCTGAAACCCGGGTTGCAACAGGAGTGATGCGGTTATGCCGAACTATAAAATCAACATAACCATTGAGCAGATCAACCAGAAGATCAAGTCCGGCGACGTGGTGGTGGTCACCGCCGAGGAGATGATTGACATTGTCAGGGCCGAGGGGGCGGTCGAGGCCGCCCGCCAGGTGGATGTGGTTACCACCGGAACCTTTGCTCCCATGTGTTCGTCGGGGGCGTTTATCAATTTCGGCCACTCCGTGCCCACCATCAAGGCTTCCCGGGTGTGGCTCAACCGGGTGCCGGCCTATGCTGGTGTGGCGGCGGTTGACTGCTACATCGGGGCCACCGAGCCCGTCGAGGACGATCCGCTCAACAAGGTTTATCCGGGTGAGTTCAACTACGGCGGCGGACACGTCATCCAGGAGCTGGTGGCCGGCAAAAAGATCCACCTCAAGGCTACGGCATACGGCACGGACTGCTATCCCAACCT
>JAOZPY010000479.1 GCA_029932495.1 Desulfobacterales bacterium | reverse complement strand
AGCCCATGGCGTTGTTTTCAGCGGCGGTGTGATGGGAACTGTAAAATTGCTCTTGAAATGTAAGAACAATGGGCTGTTGCCCGGGATATCCGACCAGCTGGGCAATGTTGTGCGCACAAACTCGGAAGCCTTGCTGGGCGTCACGGCCCGTGACAAAAATGCCGATTATTCGGACCACCTTGCGATTACATCGGGTATCTATCCCGATGAAAAAACACATATTGAAATTGTGCGGTATAACAAGGGTTCGGACGTCATGGGCTCCCTGTTGACACTGTTGACCGGGGGCGGAGGAAAAATACCGCGTGTCGTTAGATTTATGGGAAATATCCTGCGTCATCCATGGGAATTCTTAAAGTCTTTGTGGATCGTTGGCTGGGCTGCGCGAACCCCGATTCTGCTCGTTATGCAAACCGAGGAAAATTTTATCCGCCTTTCGTATAAACCGCGCTGGTGGCGTCTGGGCAGATCCTCCATGAATACGGAGCTTGTTCCGGGCGCTGAAAAGGTGCCTTCCTATATTCCGATTGCCAATCAAGTCGCCCAAAAAATGGGGGAAAAAATAGATGGTCAACCCAAGAGTTCGATGACCGAAGTGCTTTTCGACGTCGCCTCCACGGCGCATATCCTAGGCGGATGTGTCATGGGCGAAACAGCTGCTGAGGGGGTTGTCGATTTTAACGGTGAAATCCATGGATATCCCAATCTTTATGTGGCCGACGGATCCAACGTACCGGTGAATCTTGGCGTAAATCCTTCATTGACGATTACCGCCATCGCCGAATACATCATGTCGCAGATAGCTGAAAACCCGCAAAATGTCCCAGTCAAATCTTAAAGTTTTTATCAGCAACCGTTTGGAAATTCTGGTGGAAAAACTTGCCGGAATTGTGAAAAAACCATTATCGACGCCGCTGGGCCCGGAAATCATTGTTGTCCAGAGCCGGGGCATGGAACGTTGGGTGTCCATGGAACTGGCCCGGATCAACGGGATTTGTGCCAATTGCAGGTTTCCTTTTCCAAATTCCCTGCTGGAAGATATTTTCAAAAAAATAAGACCGGATCTGCCGAATGCCTCCCCCTATGATCCCGGGGTAATGACATTTCGTATCATGGATGTCCTGCCGGATTGTCTTTTGAAACCCGGCTTCAAAAGTCTGCAGAACTATCTGACCGGCGACCGTTACCAGCTCAAACTGTATCAGCTTTCGGCCCGAATCGCCGATTTATTCGACCAGTACCTGATTTTTCGGCCGGAAATGATTTTTCAGTGGGAAGCGGGCGGCAAGAACGCAAATAAGGCCCAGGGCTGGCAGGCCGAGCTCTGGGGCGAGGTGACCCGGCGCGTGCCGGGCCTGCACCGCGCCCGGCTGCGCAACGAGCTGCTCAAAGCCGTGCAGGACGGCCGCTGTGACACCCGCCGGCTGCCCGCACGGATTTCAATTTTTGGCATATCCTACCTGCCGTTGTTTCATTTGGAGGCCTTCGCGGCCTTGTCCCGTCGGGTGCCGACCACTTTTTTTCTTTTAAATCCCTGCCGGGAATACTGGGCGGACATCGTTTCGGAGCGTGAGCTGCAGAAAGTCCGTCGGCAAGACCCCCGGGTGGCGGAAAACTTGGCGTGGTACCACTTTGAAAAGGGCAACCGGCTGCTGGCTTCCATGGGAACGCTGGGACGAAATTTTTTTGAAGCCATCAACGCTCTGGACTGTGAAATTCACGAGCACTTTGAGGCTCCCCGGGGTAAAACGCTGTTGTCAAGAATCCAGGCGGATATTTTTCATCTGACTGAAAGCCGGCCGGTTTCACAAAAGGCAACGGACTACCGGCGATCGCAAGAACAAGTGGCGTCGGAATCAATTTCCGCCCAGCCGACACTGCCCGCCGGTGACACATCGGTTCAGGTTCACAGCTGCCACAGTCCCATGCGCGAAATCGAGGTACTGCACGATAATCTTTTGGCCATGTTTGAAGAAGACCCGCACTTGCTGCCGCGTGACATCATCGTCATGACGCCGGATATCGGCGCTTACGCACCCTTTGTGCAGGCTGTTTTTGAGGGTCAGACAGACGAAGCCCAACGGATTCCATACAGCATTGCGGATCGCAGCCCCCGCCTGGAAAACCGCGCGATCGACGGATTTCTAGCCTTGCTCGAACTGCGGGGCAGCCGTTTCGAAGCCTCGCGGGTTTTTGCACTGCTGGAATTTCCAGGAATCAAAGAACACTTCGGTATTCTAGAAGCCGATCTGCCGCTGATCGAAGGCTGGATCAGGGACACCCGGATACGCTGGGGCATCGATGCGGACAGCCGGGTAGGGGTCGGGCTGCCCGCTTTTTCTCAAAACACCTGGAAGGCCGGAATGCAGCGGCTTTTGCTGGGATATGCCATGGCCGGTGAAAACCGAAATCTGTTTTCCGGTATCGTTCCCTATGACAATCTGGAAGGTGCTGAAACCCGGGTGCTGGGTCGCTTTATCGAGTTTGTGGAACGGCTCTTTGAATGGACAAATAAACTGGAGCAGGCCCGCAGGCTGGATGCATGGCGAAAAACCCTGCTGGAACTAATCGAAAATTTCTTTGAACCGGATGATGAGCTTGAATCCGAACTGCAGTTATTGCGTCATCTGTTCGATGACCTGGCAGAAAAGCAGTTGCAGGCGGATTTTAAACAAAAAATCGAACCGGGCGTGGTCACGGCTTTTTTGAAAAACCGGCTGGACCAGGACAATTATGGTGCCGGGTTTATGACCGGCGGCGTGACCTTTTGCGCCATGCTTCCCATGCGCAGCATTCCGTCTAAAATCATCTGCCTGGTGGGCATGAACAATGACGCTTTTCCCCGGGACTCCCACCCGCTGAATTTCGACCTGATCGCACAGCATCCCCGGGCCGGGGACCGTTCCCGCCGAAACGATGATAAGTACCTGTTTCTGGAATCCATCCTGTCAGCCCGCCGGAAGCTGTATATCAGCTATGTGGGACAAAGCATTCAGGACAACACCCCCATCCCCCCCTCGGTGCTTGTCAGTGAACTGCTGGAAGCAATTGAAAACAGTGTCGGAATCCCCGGCCGGGCAACGACCGGCGCTA